>NZ_JBALMU010000002.1:0-60343 GCF_036962285.1 Bacillus sp. JJ634 | reverse complement strand
GATGATATCGATCAAGTACAAGTGTTAGAGGTTATTGATCATCACCGTATCGCTAACTTTGAAACAAGTGATCCGTTATATTATCGTGCTGAGCCTGTTGGATGTACAGCAACGATTTTAAATAAATTGTATAAAGAAAATGGAAAATCAATTCCGAAAGAAATTGCTGGTTTAATGTTATCAGCTATTATTTCTGATACATTATTGTTTAAATCACCAACATGCACAGACCAAGATGTAGCAGCAGCAAAAGAATTAGCAGAGATTGCTGGTGTAGATGCTCAAATATACGGTTTAGAAATGCTTAAGGCTGGTGCAGATTTAAGCGACAAAACAGTAGAGCAATTAATTTCTCTTGATGCAAAAGAATTCTCAATGGGAGAAGCAAAAGTAGAAATCGCTCAAGTGAATGCAGTAGATACAAATGACGTACTTGCTCGTCAAGCTGAGATCGAAGCAGTAATTAATAAAGTGATTGACGAAAAAGGATTAGATTTATTCTTCTTCGTTGTAACAGACATTTTAAATAATGATTCTGTAGGTCTTGCACTTGGTAAAGAAGCAAGCGCAGTTGAAAAAGCTTATAATGTATCATTAACAAACAACACAGCAACGCTTAAAGGTGTTGTATCTCGTAAAAAGCAAATCGTTCCAGTATTAACGGATGCTTTTACAAAATAATTTGTAGAGTAAAGGCTGTTCGAAAGTTGCTTTCGGGCAGCCTTTTTACATGTAAACGCATTTTTGGGACGGCTTAATGGTTGAAGGAGCTTACTTCATTGCATTTGCTGCTCGTATAGTTCATCCATTGTTGCTGCCGTTGTAGAAGATGGATTAAGGAAGCCAGCTGCTCATATATTTGTTATCTTCTGTTGGATGTGCTTCTTTTACAATATGGAGCGGTTGGAATGTGTCGACCATGACCGCGAGTTCGAGCGTTTCTTTTTTGCCGATACTAGCTTCAATTTTTCCGGGATGCGGCCCATGCGGCAAACCGCTTGGGTGCAGGGTGATAGATCCTTTTTCAACCCCGCGCCGGCTCATAAAGTTGCCGTCCACGTAATAAAGCATTTCATCGCTATCTACATTGCTATGGACATATGGAGCGGGAATGGCTTTTGGGTGATAATCATACATACGAGGTACGAAGGAACAAACGACATAATTGTGTGCTTCAAACGTTTGGTGGACTGGCGGCGGCTGATGAACGCGGCCTGTTATCGGCTCAAAATCATGGATACTGAACGCGTATGGAAACAAGTAGCCATCCCATCCGATTGCATCAAGCGGGTGGAAATCATACGTATAGGATGTAAGCATCCCTTGTGCACGGACGCGCACTTCAAATTCTCCTTTCTCATCTTTCGTCACTAATCTTTCCGGGGTGCGAAAGTCGCGCTCGCAAAATGGAGAGTGCTCAAGCAATTGTCCAAATTCGTTTCGGTAGCGTTTGGGCGGTACAATCGCCGAATTAGATTCAAGAATTAAAAATCGTGCTTCTTCTGATTCAAGCATAACGCGATAGGTTGTGCCGATTGGGATGACAAGATAATCACCGGGAGTGAAGCTTAATTCTCCGAAAATGCTTTCAATTTTGCCGATTCCTTCATGTACAAATAGAAGTTCATCTCCTTCACCATTTCGATAAAAATAATTCATCTGACGATTGGGCCGCGCAATACCGATTGCTACATCATCATTTGCCATGAAAATGCGGCGTGCTTCAAGAAAATCACCGCCTGTTTTCGTATTCCATGTACGGAAATGTCTATGTCTAAGCGCATCTTTTTTCTCGTATTCATAACGGATATCGCAAATTTTTTCTGCTTTCTTAACCTGTGTTGGCGGATTGATGTGATAAATGAGCGACTGGATGCCGGAAAATCCTTTCGTCCCCATTAACTGCTCATAATAAAGGTCTCCATTTTCTTTTCGAAACTGTGTGTGACGTTTATGAGGAATACGGCCCATCTTTACGTAATGCGGCATGATATACACCTCTTTCTTTTATGTGGATGTTTTATGATATTTTGTGCCAGTGATTCACGCTTTGTTTTTACCTCTGTACTTTTTTTGTCCCTAAAATCTCTGTTTCTGAAAAGGCTGGTAAAATGGTACCGCGCACTTCGCCAAACCCAATTTGGTAGCCATCTCCCCGGCAAGAGCCGCGAATGATCAGTTCATCGCCGTCTTCAATCCAAACGCGCTTTTCACCACTATTGAGTTGAATAGGATCTGCTCCGCGCCAAGTAAGTTCGAGCATACTTCCGCGTTCACTTCGTTTCGGTCCGCTGATTGTACCAGATGCGTGCATATCACCGGGGCGCATATTGCAGCCTGTAATCGTATGATGGGCGACTTGTTGAGCAATGGACCAATACATATAATTGAAATTGGTTTGAGTGATTCTTGTTTCTTCTTTCTGGTTTTCTGGTCTCAAATACACATCAAGTTCAATATTAAATGCTCCGTTTTTTGTTTGCTGTAAGTATGGAAATGGCGCTGGATCCTGTGTTGGTCCAGCTTCGCGGAACGGTTCCAATGCTTCAAGCGGAACAACCCATGGTGAAATGGATGTTGCAAAATTTTTTGCTAGGAAAGGGCCAAGCGGCTGATATTCCCATGCTTGAATATCACGGGCGCTCCAGTCATTGACAAGCACGAGCCCGAAAACTTGATCTTCAGCCTGATCAACTGGTATCGGTTTGCCAAGGTCGTTGCCTGGACCAATGAACCATCCAATTTCTAGTTCAAAATCAAGCTGAGCAGATGGGCTAAATACGGGCTGGTCTGTGCTTTTTGACTTACGTTGTCCAAATGGACGCCGAATCATTGTGCCGCTTGGGACAATGGAGCTAGATCGTCCGTGATAACCAACCGGGATATATGTCCAATTCGGCATGAGCGCATGATCTTTACCTCTAAACATAGTGCCGACATTTGTTGCATGCTCCTTTGATGCATAAAAGTCCGTGTAGTCCCCAATTTTGGCTGGTAGAAGCATTTTAACATCAGTCAATCGATAAAACGCTTTTGCACGCAGCGATTCGTTATCTCTTAAATCCGGTGTGTTTGCATCCAAAAGGTGCTGAAGTTTCGTACGTACAGCTGTCCAGACCGGACGGCCAAGAGCCATAAATTTATTAAGTGACGAATCATTAAAGATATTTTTGTTCTCTGCTCCAGTTCCATTTAATAATCCTGCTTCATCCATCACAGATAAATCAAGAACATAATCACCAATGGCTGTGCCGGCACGTGGCTCTTTATCCATCGGCTGAAAAATTCCATATGGCAAGTTTTGAATGGGAAAATGTGAATGCTGTTTTGTTTCGATAAAAGAATATTTCATTCTACTTCCTCCTATGAAAAAATAACTCTCCCAGTTCTTCACGCAGCTCATCAAAACTGCAGCTTCCGCATGAAGCAGCAAAGACACTATGAGTTGTATGGGTTGATAGTTATATTCTCCATTCTTCCAGTCTCGTTAGAATAAGCCTTAAAGAGTTTGAGTTCTTTTAAGCGTGTTACAGGCATAACAAATGTATGAAGCATCCATTAGAGCCCTTTATATAAGATTGATAGTTTGAAATAGCCTCTGAAAGGGGGAGGGAGGCCGATGGAAATAACCCTGCATAATCAATGAGTTCGGTCATAAAATGACGGACCGCTTCTCCTTTCCAATTTTGCCTTTATTTTTGTTAATATCAAATTTATTCTGCCTTTTAAAACAGGTCATACCCGTTAATATGCAGGTATGACCGTTTAAATTAAATATTTCCACGGCGTTCTTGCTCACGCTCAATGGATTCAAATAGTGCCTTGAAGTTTCCTTCACCAAAGCCAAGTGCGCCTTTACGCTGAATGATTTCGATGAACAGAGTCGGACGGTCGACAACTGGCTTTGTGAAGATTTGAAGTAAATACCCTTCGTCATCTCGATCGACAAGAATATTCAGCTCTTGAAGTTTTTTTACATCTTCATCAATATCTCCAACACGGTTTGCTAAATCTTTATAATACGTGTCTGGTGTACTCAGGAATTCTACACCATTTTCTTTTAGCAGAGAGACTGTGCCGACAATGTCATTCGTTAATAGGGCAAGATGCTGCACACCTGGTCCATTATAGTAGTCAAGATATTCTTGAATTTGTGATTTGCGTTTTCCCTCTGCTGGTTCGTTGATGGGGAATTTGATGCGGCCTGTTCCATTTATCATCACTTTGGACATAAGCGCAGAATATTCTGTTGAAATGTTCTCATCATCAAAATGTTTTAGGACGCTAAATCCAAAAACTTTTTCATAATAATTTGTCCAATCTTCCATTACTTCTACGTTGCCGACAACGTGGTCCACGCCAATTAAACCAGAGGAAGCGGTTTCAAAATGGTGTTCGTATGTTACAAATCCTGGCATAAAGGGGCCTTTATAATCAATAGGTTCAACGAGTGTATGAATCGTGTCACCGTATGTGCCGATAATGGCTTTTTTCACTTTTCCATTTGCGTCCTCTTCGATCCAAGGCTCCTGGATTGCTATGCCTCCGCGTTCAATAGCACCTGTGTATGTTTTCTCCAAATCCTTAACAAGAAGGGCGATATCTTTGACACCTTCTCCATGTTTTTTAATAAACTCAGCAATACTCGTGCTATCTGAAAGTGCTCCTGTTAAAATCAATCGGATAGCGCCCTGTTCCAGCACATATGAAACATGGTCACGCGAGCCAGTCTCAAGCCCTTTGTATGCCACAAGTTTAAAGCCGAATGCATTTGCGTAGTAATATGCCGCTTGTTTTGCATTACCTGTATAAATCTCCATGTAATGTACATTTTTAATCGGAAAAATTTCTTCCTTCTTTATTTTTGTAGATGATATTTTTTTAGCCATGTTTAACACTCCTTTAATTTTTTAGGGCATAGGTATTTCAGTGAGTTAATGCAAGGACGAGTTTCGACATATGCCTACGTACCTTTCGAAAATTCAGTTAATATACTAACAATATAAAAAGGGGTGTTGGAAATGGAGATAGAAGTAAAATTTTGCCCTTGCAACTTTGAGGATGATATGGAAAGTATTAAAGAACAGTTGATGGAGCGAAGCGATGTAAATGTTATAGAAGAACGCTGCTTGCTTTTTTGCGGACAATGTTTGGTTGAACCATTTGCCCTTGTAAATGGCCAAAATATTGGGGCAAATAATGTTGATGAACTGCTTGAAAAAATTGAACACTACATTGATATGTGTATTGAATAAAAGTGATAATATTCCATATCAACAAATCCGCCGGAAGATATTTTTAGTGAAAAACAAATCGTACCGGTGTTAATAGATATTTTTATAAAATAATATGAAGAATAACGGCTGTCCGCAAAGTAAAATTTTGGGCAGTCTTTTCATTTTTAAACATACGCTATTCTTCCTCCAATGCATGTAAGGAGGGAAGGACTACTTATAGGAGTATATAGAAAGGTTGAAAATAAATTGAAATTGATAATCATTATCATGTATAATGTGAATTATAATTGATAATTAATCTCAATGAATGTTTCTTGCAAGTCAATTAGAAGAGACTTTGTGGTTAAAGAGGAATTTGAAAAAAACTGAAGGTGCATAAAGGAGGACTAGCTATGATTGAGCGTTTTATAGTACTAGAGCTGTTGCAGCATCAAGTAAGTTGTTGTTGTCCAGGGCAACAGCATCAACATATAATTGAGTTCCGTCAAGGTGATGTTTTGACAATTACAGGTGAGCGGAAGTACGTTGATTGCCTGGGATGGCATGTTTTAATAGATATCAACGATGAGGTTCAATTTTTTATGTATGCAGCAGAGATCGAGGAACTGCACGCTAAGGGAAGCATCTGCTCCATTTCGGATTTAGAACTAAGGATTAATTATTTGCGTTTTAAGGTAGACGAAGCACTTGATGCACATGATCGAGAGTCATTTCTTTCCTTCGTGGATGAACTGTGCAGCATAAAGGAAATCAAGAGTAAAATGCAATGTGCTGGTAGGCAAGCTTTCTAAGCAAACAAGACAATTCAATAGAATTCACTGCTTTCTCATTCTAATAGGCTAACAAACGGTTTCTGGAGAGATATTTTGTTTATTCTTAAGGGAATGGAGGATATCAATTTAGTACACGATTCAATTGTGTTAGAAAATTAAACCAATTTATAATTATATGCCATTTTATCCCGAATAATCTGTTGTTCTGGATGAAGTGGCATTTTAATATTTACTTAATAAATTGTAATACCGAAAGGGAGGGAAACTTATACTATTTTGATTAGGGGATATTTGGTATGATAGTGATATTTGCAAAAGATAATAAATATGCCTAATAAAGGCAGGGAGAGAAAGGAGAATTTGCTTAGAATGAGCGATCCTTCTAAAGAAGACATATCGATAGAGAAGCGACGGCAGATTTTCCAAGAAGAGCTGCAGACGTTGCGAGAACAAAGACTTATTCCAAAAACAGATTATATTCGAATCAGTCGTTTGTACGATCGCTATACCATGCAAATGATTCATAAGGAGAAAACGAATCATATTGTAAAAGAAGAAAAGAAAAATGTGATGGAACCGACGATACCATCACAAGAAAAAGTGAAGGAAATTGTTTCTGAAGAACCAATCATTTCACACGAAATAGAAACAGCTCAAGCACCAATCAAGCCGGTAATCGTTCCAAAAGTTACAGTAAAGCCTGAAAAAACGGCGGAGCAGCTTCGGGAGCGAAACATTTCCATTGTGTTAATTACAGGTGTTATCTTTCTATTGTTTGGCGGTCTTATTTTGGCTACCTCCACATGGGGAGAGTTAAATGCTGTTTTAAAAGTGATGAGTATTAGCTTAGTGTCTGTGTTTTTTGCCGGTATGGCTTTTATTGCTTCCAAACTGAAAATTAAACAAACAGCCTTTGCCTTTTTAACATTAGCGAGTTTGTTTATCCCCATCTCGATTTTATCTGCTTCCTATTATCAAATTTTTGGAGAATATTTATCGCTTCAAGGGAACGGAAGAGGGTTGCTTGGGTTAATTGGGGGAGTTATTTGTTTCGTGATTTATATGAAAATTGCTCAATATTTTCAGTCAAAAGTATTTGTGTTGATTTCATTAGTTACTTTTGCGATGACAACGTACTTTGGCCTGGCCTATATCACTTTCTCAAGAGACGTGTTGTTGCTGCTGATGGCCTTATTAAACGTGTTGTTCCTATGGAATCTTGATTATGTGAAGAGCCAGACGAAGCTGATGTTATTTAAACCGTATGTTTTTCAATTTATGATGTTTAAAATAATAGCAGAAACGTTTGTCACCCTTACTTTATTTTCAAGCAATAGTATGTATTCATTCACATTACTAATCCTATCTGTATTATTTTTACTATTGGCTGTTAAGCATCAAAAACTTTATTTTCATTTTGTCTTTAGTATCGTGTTTACCTATGGATTCGTTCATACGGTGTATCAATCGTTTTTGAAAGAATATTCAATTGTTGCCTTTGCCATACTGCCGCTGATATTTATCGGGTTGTCCAACTATCTGGGTAAAGGAAATCAAGCATTAGCGACAAGTTTTAGACAAACAAGTTTAGTAACAGGCGGCCTAGTCTTTATCTATGTGAATGCAATGGCGTGGACCGATCAGGAAGCTCAAATCTTTTTGGCTTTGCTCGTGCTAACCTGTCAATTTGTGTATCTTTCTTTTACAACGCAAAGAAAGGCTTACACATATCCAGCTCTTGTTTTATTTAGTTTAGCCTTTGTTTATTTAGGTTTTGCTTTGGAGTTAAATTTTTCGAATACGGTTAATCTGCTGTTTGTGATTCAGCTTTTGCTCTATTTAGGTTTATATATCTATCATTCTAAGAAACTACGCTTATTTAAGGAAAGTGCGTTATATATTACGGGCAGCGTTATGCTAGGTATATTAACGTTGAAATTAGCCGTATTACAATGGCTTGATCTTAGTGCAGGTTTAGCGATTATTTCCGGATTACTTTATGTTACGTATCGAAAAGATTGCAGCGAAGAGATGAGAAGAGTAAGCGCCTATGGATTCCCAATTAGTTTAATTGTCGCCTGTATGACGCTGTATCCATATTTCAATCAAATAAGTCCATTTTATGAAAATAATATAGAGATCAGTGTTCATACGATGATAGTCGCTATACTTTCTATTGGAATCGGCAGTTTGTTTAAGAAAACAGAAAAAGTATTCTTTCATGTGTTTTTTATTGCTGGGCAAGTGTTATCGTTTCTAGCATTTTTATTCTTAGTTGGCAGCTCGTTGTCTCCACTAGTTATCACGCTGCTAATCACTCTAACGACCGCTATTAACGGATGGTCCGTGCATCAGTATCGTCATCACTTGCTTTGGATCCCGGTTCTTATTACGAGTGTAGGAGTCTATGGTTCACTATTTTCGGTATTCGACTTCAGGCAGCCTTCCTTCAATATTGCGTATTATTTGTTAGGTCCGTTACTGTTCTTATTGCTTGCTGAGTGGCTTGGCAAATACGCAAGGAACGGTAAGCGATATTTCTTTTGGTGGAGCCAGCTGATGAATGTGTTAGCGATTCCTATAGGGTATCTGCTCATCCGCATAGAAGGGGCAACACCTTGGCTGTATGTATTAGTCTTAGCCGTCTATATATGGAGTGCTTTGCGAACAAAGATTAATTGGCAAAGATATGTTTTTACTTACGTTGGTTTCGTCACACTCTATGTCCAAGTGCTATTAGTATTTGAACGTTCTTTATTAGTGGAGTATACAATGTCTCTTACGTTAGTAACGACCGCGATTATCATCATCGTGTTGTGGAGCGCAGCTAATACGGGATGGAAGCATCTTATTGAATGGTACTTAATTCCTTTCTTACATTTGGTTACGTTCGTTCATATTGCAGAAGTATATGCCTATGGGTTTCCAGAGAAATGGACAGAAGTTTGGGCAGGGCTTGTAACCGTTCTATTAGCTGGTGCTTTATATTTGTTACGGAAGAAGAAGTGGGAAAATGCTACTGCAGCACCGCTTTTATTAGCCTTCATTTATTTTGTTATGTATGCCGGGAATTTATCTCTTGTACTTGGCATGATTGTGTTATTCGTGTTAATGGCTGTCATGCTTCTACTTAGTAAACGAGACTTCTCGGGCTTCATAAAGCGGACAGAATCAACGATCATTATTGATTTTTACCGGATTTTCGGTTTGCTTTATGTAATCGCGATGAATGCGAAAGTGTTTGCGAATACAACGAGTGTGATAAGTTTAGAGATTTTTGTGTCTCTCCTAGTTGTTCTATATTTCCTTGCGATTCGAGTGTGGACCATTGATTTGAAAGAGCGAAAGATATATGCAGCGGCTGCCATCACGTTATGTTTATATCCATATCAGGTGATTGTTGAGCAACTGCCTATTCCAGATGTATTTGTTACGGAAGTATATGTTGTGCCGTTATTAATCATTGTGCCGGTGTTATGTAGAAAGATTTTCACATTTGGAAAAACAACTCAAATCGTTGAGCTCGTTATCGTTTCTTTTCTGTTTTTCGTATTAATTTTTGATGCGATAGAAGGGAATACATTAACAGATGCGCTGATTATCGGAACGATTTCTTTAATCGCTCTGTTATTCGGATTTATGATGAAATATAAATCGTTCTTCCTTGCTGGAACAGGAACGATTTTACTTAATATTTATATGAATACGAATTCGTTATGGGGGCAAATGCCATGGTGGTTTTATTTAATTATCGGTGGTATTTTGCTCATTGCTGTTGCTAGCTTTTTTGAGTGGAAAAAACAAAAAGAAAACACAACTTCGAAGGAAATATTGGAGAGGAACAAACAACGAATTAAAAATTGGTTTAATAAATGGAGTTAGACACCGAAACATGTAGAGAATTTTACTTTATCTTCCCTAAAAAACGGTAAGCGAACACGCTTACCGTTTTTTGGGGCTTATTTTTCTTTTTCATACGCAATAACGATAACTTCTTTATTCGTTTCAGTACGTAATTTGCTTTCGAATTGTTGTAAATCTTGAAGAGCATCTTGCGATAGGCTTGCTGCAGTATAATCTTGTTCTGAGTTCATTGTTCATCGCTCCTTTTAACTATTTTACTTGTATAGTTTATCCAGTATGAGCGGATTTATGCTTTTTTTATCGAGCTGTTTGTCATGAGCAAGATAATAAGCCGAATTAGCAGATAAACAAAGAAAAATTGGTGCAATGAACTAAAATTGTTCGTTGCACCGATTGATGAGTTATTGAGTTACTAATTGTTGTAGTCTTTCTGCCACTTCTTCTTCAGTTAAGTTATGCTCAGCTACATAGCGGTTGCGTGGATGCACGCGGCATTCATGAGAACAGCTGCGCAGGTGCTTATGTTCACTTTCCTCGCTCGCTAAGATTTTCTTATTACATTCTGGGTTTGCACAGTTTACATAGCGTTCGCAAGGTTCGCCAGTAAAATAGTCGCGACCAACAATGACGTGCTCTTTTTGATTAATTGGAACAGAGATTCTTTCATCAAATACATACATTTGTCCGTCCCAAAGCTCACCTCGTACTTCTGGGTCTTTACCGTACGTAGCGATTCCGCCGTGCAGTTGACCAACATCTTTAAAACCTTCACGAACGAGCCAGCCTGAGAATTTTTCACAGCGAATACCACCTGTGCAATATGTTAACACTCTTTTTCCTTCAAACATTTCTTTATTGTCACGTACCCATTGCGGCAAATCACGGAAGTTTAAAATATCTGGTTTAATTGCTCCGCGGAAATGACCTAAGTCATATTCATAGTCATTACGAGCATCGAGTACAACCGTATTTTCATCCTGCATTTCTTCAAAAAACTCTTTTGGACTTAAATGGCGGCCTGTTAACTCATTCGGGTTAATATCATCTTCTAAGCGAAGTGTAACCAGTTCTGGACGAGCGCGAACTTTCATTTTAGGGAAAGCATGCTCATCTGCTTCGTCTATTTTGTAAACCATATCCGCGAATCGCGGATCGTTTTTCATCATTTCAATATATTGATTTGTTTGTTCAACTGTACCAGAAACCGTACCATTGATTCCTTCCTTCGCAATTAAAATACGGCCCTTTAACCCGTGCTCGATACAAAATGCTCGATGTTCAGCCGCATATTCCTCAGGGTTTTCAATCGTTACATACTTATAATACAGCAATATTCTGTATGGTTTATTTTCTGTCATCACTTTTTACCACCTATTGGTTATATTTGCAAGGTATAATGTATTTAGGCAGATGATCTATTTAAAACATTTCTCTTACAGACCATTATTGTATCAAATTATTGCGTAAAAGATAAGAAAACAGCTTATTTTCCAAAAAGTGACCAAGAGGTGAAGGAAATGTTACAAAACTTAGTGAAATATCCGATTATTCAAGCTCCAATGGCAGGAGGAGCATCCAATCCTGTATTAGCCGCTGCAGTATCAAATGCAGGAGGCTTAGGTTTTCTAGCTGCTGGTTATAAAACAGCCGAAGATATGCGAAAAGAAATTGTCCAAACAAGACAAATGACAGAAAAGCCTTTCGGTGTAAATGTATTTGTCCCAGGCGATGAATCAGTGGACGAAGGAGTTTTAGCGGAGTATCGGCAAAAAATTGAACAAGAAGCTTTAAAGATCGAAACAACAATTGGAGAAGCATACAGTGATGATGATGAGTGGAGTCAAAAAATAGCTGTTTTAAAAGAAGAAAAAGTACCGGTTGTCAGCTTTACATTTGGGTGTCCAGCGGAAGAAGTCATTCGTGAAATCCAACAGGCAGGCTCAATCGTTATCGTAACCGTTACAGATGTAGAGGAAGCAAAAATTGCGCAAGAGCGAGGAGCGAATGCCATTTGTGCACAAGGAATAGAGGCAGGTGGTCATCGTGGTTCTTTTAAGAATGAAACAGAGGAAGACTATGGGCTACTCATATTAATTCGCCTCATCCAACAAGAAATAGACCTGCCGATTATTGCAGCAGGTGGAATTATGAATGGGAGAGACGTTGCCGCGGTACTAACAGCAGGTGCAACGGCCGCTCAATTAGGAACTGCTTTTCTTCGTTGTCCAGAGAGTGGGGCAAGTTCTGTTCATAAAGCAGCACTTGTCGATTCTCGATTTAAGAAAACTGCTTTGACCCGTGCTTTTAGCGGCCGACGTGCACGCGGGTTAGTCAATTACTTTTTAACAACTTATAGCGCTGAAGCGCCAGCGGCTTATCCACATCTTCACCATATGACGAAAACGATGCGAAAAGTGGCCGGGCAAAAAAATGAACCAGAGCTTATGGCATTGTGGGCAGGGCAGGGGCATAAACTAACCAAGGAGCTGCCAGCAGGAGAAGTCGTTCGAGAACTCGTACAGATGAGTAATTTAAAGTTTTAGGCATGAAAATAGCCCCTAAGGTTAATCTATTATTGATTACATTTACGTAAAGGGGTTTTTATAGTTATGACGCAATCAAAACGGCAAGAAGAAAGACAATGGAAAAATCGTAAACAATCGCAAAACCCACATGGTAAAGTGAAATCCTTTGAGCAATTAGCCGAAGGTACAGCTAAAAGTGGAGCTAATAACGAGTAAAGCGGTTTCTATAATCATTTGAATGAAAAACGATAAACAGGCCATTCTATACGATTTAGAATGGCCTGTTTATTTGTTTGAATATAAAACAAAAGGATGACGAAAGATACTGGATTTCCTCACATACATATAAGAATGAATGGCTAAATAGAGGAGTGTTAAAGTGAATCGTTCTATATGGATTCTTTGGATGTGGAGGATAGGATTTCTTCTCCTTTTATTCTGGTTAATTCCGTATTCATGGGCATTAATTTTAGCTTTGTTTACAGCGCTTTTATTGAATGGGATTGTAGATTGGTTGTGTAAAAGTTTTTCGATGAAGCGGTTATGGGCAGTTTTTATTGTATTCGTTTTGTATGTGGGGAGTTTAACGACTTTAACTTTTCTGTTAATCTCTGTTCTAACGAGGCAAATCATTACTGTTTCGGAAAAGGTGCCAGATATTGCAAGAGATTTGTATCAAACGGTGATGCTCCCATTCATTAAACAGTGGGAGCAATATTCTAAAACTCTTCCGGCTGATACGATTTGGTCTATTGAAAATGCAATGGAAAGAGGAATTCGTTCGTTAGAAGGCTTTACGCAAAACTTTGTACAAGGAACGGTTCAGTTTGTTACATCAGTGCCGGCTTTATTTATTGATTTGTTAATTTATTTAATTGCCGTGTTTTTAATTTGTTTAGAACTGCCGGTTATCAGGGAAAGGGCGAAACAGTTTTTTAGAGATTCCACTTACCAAAAGATTTCTTTCGTGTATCAAGATTTAAGTATAGCAGCAGTTGGTTTTTTGAAAGCACAGGTGTTGCTTAGTTTACTTACGTTTGTGATGGCGTACGCCGGCTTGTGGTTATTAAACGTTCCTTATACCTTATTACTTACTTTGTTAATTGTTATTGTGGATATTTTGCCTATTCTAGGAACAGGTTCCGTGCTTGTGCCATGGGCAATCATCGTTTTCTTTCAAGGGAATCAACATTTGGCAATTGGTTTATTGCTTCTCTTTCTTGTCATTACAATAGTGAGAAGAACGGTCGAACCAAAAGTTTATTCGGCTAATATGGGATTAACACCGTTAGCCGCTTTAATCAGTTTATATTTAGGATTTAAGCTGCTCGGATTTATTGGGCTTTTTGTTGGTCCCGCTCTAGTGATTGTCTATGAAACATTAAAAAAGGTAGGGGTGATTAAGCCTAATTTTAAACTTTAGAAGCTTTTAAACTTTTGATTAACGTCGTTTACGTTTTTTACCTTTTTACCTTTTCCCTGACAGTGGGAGCAACTGCGTGAGAAGAATTGGAGAAATTTCTTTTTTCCTCTTCCTTTGCAGTGTTGACAGATTGAGATGACTTTCATGTTTCTACCTCCTTGAAGTCGTTTTTACTAACAGTATCGAGCAAGAAGGGAATAATTATACTTAATTACAATAATTTAGGATGGATAAAGATATCTGTTAAATTATAGTATATGTGCAATAGAGCAGAAATGAGCACAACAAAAACCCCGCGCTTATAAAAGTGCGGGGTTTTTGTGTTTATGAAACAATCTCTGTTTTAGAGATGATTGGGAAATCTTTCACCTCTGTCACTTCTGCAATGGCTGCAGCTGGTTTGTAAATTTCAATATAGTGAATATGATGATCTTCCATTTCTTTTATTTTAAAATGATAATCACCATACTTGAGAACATCGCCTTGCTTAGATTCATAATTCTCCGTTAAAATCCAGCCGCCCATAGTATCGATATCTTCATCATCGATATCAATTTTGAGTAAATCATTGATCTCACTAATTAATACTTTTGCATCGATGATATAGTGATCGTCTTTGAGTTTACGAATATCTGGAACCTCGTCTAAGTCGAATTCGTCGCGAATATCGCCGACAATCTCTTCTAAAATATCTTCAACTGTAACGAGTCCTGATGTACCGCCATATTCATCCATTAAAATCGCCATGTGAATGCGTTCTTTCTGCATTTTGACTAATAAGTCATGAATAGGGATGCTATCAATCACTCGGATAATTGGACGGATATACTGTTCGATCGTTTGAGTTGACTGGTTGCTCTTATCAATCATTTGCGTAAATAGTTCTTTCATGTTGACCATCCCGATGACATGGTCTTTATCTCCATCAATAACAGGGTAACGTGTGTATTTCTCTTCTGATAAAACTTCAAAAAATTGTTGAATCGTATCTGTTTTAGATAATGTGGCAATCTCTGTACGAGGTACCATGATTTCTTTTGCAATCCGATCATCGAATTCGAAAATTTTATTTACATATTTAAACTCAGATTGGTTAATCTCACCACTTTTATAACTTTCTGAAACGATAATACGAAGCTCTTCTTCTGTATGAGCGATATCATGTTCAGATACAGCTTTTAAACCAAACATTCTTGTAAGCATTCGTGCGCTTCCATTCAGTATCCAAATAAATGGGTACATGATTTTGTTAAACCAAATTAACGGTTTCGATACAAGCAAAGTTACTTGCTCGGCTTTTTGGATCGCTAACGTTTTTGGTGCCAATTCTCCGACAACTACGTGAATAAAGGTAATAAGAGAAAAGGCAATGATAATTGATAAAATATGAGAAACAGAATTAGGGATATGAAGTTGAGTTAGAAGCGGTCCTAAAATTCTTTCAACAGTCGGTTCCCCCAGCCAACCAAGACCGAGTGCGGTAATCGTAATACCGAGCTGACAGGTGGATAAATATTCATCCAAATTAGAGGTTACTCGTTTTGCCGGAATGGCATTCGCTCTTCCTTCTTCAATTAATTGGTCAATTCTTGTACTCCTTACTTTAACAATTGCAAACTCTGAAGCTACAAAAAATGCTGTCAAAGCAATTAGAATGGCAATCAAAACCAAGTTTATTATGTCCAAATAAGTCTCCCTTAACTCGCCTTTAAGGCGAATCAGGAGTCCACCTCCTAGATTTTTAAAATATACTGAATTTTTGTTCGTTAAATATGTGATGCTGGATTACGACGAGACGGGAGCTACAAGAACTTTTTCCGTGAATAAGTGCTGTAAGATTAGTAGCTTCTTCCATATACACTTTTGCATCGGAATACGTAGTATCCGCTCGTCACTACGAATATCCTTTAATGCCCCATCCAATCACCTCGAATTCTAATTAATTAAATATCTTCATTATAGAAATAGTCATAAATTCCGTCAAACCGACTAGAAGGGCTAATTTGACGATTATTGCTTAATATATGAATGTTTTAAAGGAATATTAGCGTTTTTTAGCCGTTTTCTTTACTTCTCTCTCGATATTATAGAATATTCAGTCAATTCACCCTCTTTTTGAAATAATCACTCTGTTACATTATATGGTTGCTTGTTCATTCATTCTTGTATGGTTGAAAAAATAGAAGCATTAAGATTAATTTTTTTATCTTGTATGACATATTGTGTAGAAACGGACGGGCTTATGATGGGGGGATTTATATATCATATATTGAAAAGGTAGCAGCGACGATTGTTGGTAGCTTGCTTCTTGGAATTGCTATCAACCTTTTTTTAGTTCCTTATCATTTATTAGATGGCGGATTGATTGGACTTGGGCTTATTGTTCATTATTATTTTCATCTTCCTGCTGGATTAAGCATTATTTTACTTAGTGCACCCCTTTATGCATATGTTTGGTTCTTTGAAAGGAGTTGGCTCTTTCGCAGTTTAAATGGTTTACTCGTTTCTTCCTTGTGTATCGATCTTTGTTCAAACATTATTATACATTGGAAGGTGCCAATTGCGCTTAGTGCTATAGTAGGCGGTTTATTAATTGGGTTAGGTATTGGTCTTATGCTTCGTTATGAAACATCAACAGGAGGAACAGATAT
Source organism: Bacillus sp. JJ634 (assembly GCF_036962285.1). NCBI lineage: Bacteria > Bacillati > Bacillota > Bacilli > Caryophanales > Bacillaceae > Bacillus > Bacillus sp. JJ634. Next base: position 43,870 of record NZ_JBALMU010000002.1, on the reverse strand, counting down.
GCTGGCTCACATTATTTCTAAAAAAAGCGGATGGAATGTCGGGTTAATTATTTTGTTCCTAGATAGTTGTGTACTCGTATCAGGTATTAATATTGTTGGTGTAACCATCTTTTGTTATTCTGTGCTCACCATTATTGCTGGAGCTTTTATGACGTCGATTACGGTGAGGAGATCCTGGTGATTTTTTTGTATAAAATCATTCCTTTTGGGTAAATATGGAATTTAGTGGAGGTTGGTGAAGACAAATATTCCACTATATTTCATTTTAATATAAAGGAAGTTATGCGATGAAGAAATTACCAGCGTTTAGTATCCTGCTTGTACTTGTACTATTAGCAGGATGTCAAGAAACAGAAATGCCAGAGGGGAAGGAAGTAAATAGTACGGTTACTACTCCGTTAGTCGCTTCAATTTCAAGTGTGGGCGATCTTGTAGCAGGCAAGGAGATTATTATTGAGGCTTCAGTGAAACAAGGAAAGGAAGTCATTCAGGAAGCGGATGAAGTGCTTATTGAAATTCGAAAATCTGGAAGCGATGAGCGAACGATGTTAGGTGCGAAAAATATTGGAGAAGGTAAGTATCAAGTATTACATACGTTCCCGGATAGCGGAAAATATTTTGTAATCGCTCATGTAACGACAAAGGGTCTTCATGTTATGCCAGAGAAAGAATTTGTAATTGAAGAGCATAAGCCTTCAGAAACATCGGCTCATCCAAGTTCGGACTTTTCTATTGAGTTCTTTAATAACCGGGCAAAAGCTGGACAAAAGTCTGATGTGGAAGCAGCTATAATCTTAGATGGAAAACCGTTAACAGCGGCGAATGTGAGCTTTGAAGTTTGGAAAGAGGGAAGCGAAGAAAGCCATTTTATTAAAGCGATTGAAAAAGAGAGCGGGAAATATCAAAATAAAGTATCCTTCCAAGACGAAGGTACTTATAAAATCCAAGTACATGTAGAAAAAGGCGAGCTCCATGAGCACCAATTACAAACGATTGAAGTGGAGTAAGACAGGGAAGAGACTGACTGTAAAGTTGGTCTTTTTTTTGTGAAGTTGAAATAACTTTATGAATAGAGGGACGAGCGATTTCGAAAATAAAATAAGGGAGAACGGGCTAATTATGTCAGAATGGATTATGTTAGCTTTGCAGTTTTTTTCGGATTTAGGGTACATAGGCATTATGTTAGGGCTGATGGTGGAAGTTATCCCAAGTGAGTTAGTACTAGGGTACGGTGGATATTTAGTAGGAATTGGACAATTGACTTTTAGTGGAGCTGTAATTGCAGGGGTAATTGGAGGGACATTAGCCCAGCTCTTTCTATATTGGGCCGGTTATTTTGGAGGCAGGCCATTTTTATTGAAATATGGTAAATATGTATTGATTAAAGAAAAGCATATAACGATGGCAGAGGAGTGGTTTGAACGTTATGGGGTAGCGGTAATTTTTACGGCACGCTTCATTCCTGTTGTGCGTCATGCCATTTCCATACCGGCAGGCATTGCGAAAATGTCTCATTGGAAGTTTATCATTTATACTGTTGCGGCGATTATTCCATGGACAGTCTTATTTTTGCTATTAGGGAAATTACTGGGGGAAAATTGGCAAGAGGTGAGAAGCTTTGCGACACCGTATATTATTCCGCTAACTGTCCTATCTGTATTGTTTATTAGTGGATATATTATGTGGAGTCAGAAACGAACACCTCCGATTATAACTGTGAAGAAAATGAACGATTATAATCGCAAGGGCTAAAGGAAGAAGGGGGTCCCAAAAGTGAAAATGGCTTTCGAGGCAGCCTCTCCATTCAGTTGAACATCAAAGGAGTCATGAAGAACAAAATTTAGGAAACAAACAAAGGAGCTGTCCGTTTTAGACAGCTCCTTTTGTCATGATTCTTCTAGTTGATTGTCTGCTTGTAATATCGGTTGTTTCACTTTCTGTACTTCAATAAATTTAATTGTATGATCTTCCATTTCGATAACTTTAAAAGCAAAATCTTGTTTTTGAATGATATCGCCAAGAGATACATCATAATTTTCTGTTAAAATCCAGCCGCCAATCGTATCGATATCTTCATCATCAATTTCTAGGTCTAGTAAATCATTGACTTCTTTAACGAGTAATTTTGCATCAAGAATATAATGTCCATCTGAAAGAACTTGTATAGACGGTACTTCGTCATTGTCAAACTCATCACGAATTTCACCGACAATTTCTTCGAGTATGTCTTCAACTGTAACAAGTCCAGCGGTCCCGCCGTATTCGTCCATAACAATCGCCATATGAATCCGTTCTTTCTGCATTTTTAGCAGCAAATCATGAATCGGGATATTTTCCATTACTCGGATGATAGGGCGAGTATATGTTTCAATTTTGTTAAAGCGATTATCTTGTTTTTTGATTAAATCAGCGAACACTTCTTTTAGGTTAACTAAGCCAATTACATGGTCTTTATCGCCTTCCATAACAGGATAGCGTGTATACCGTTCTTGCTTCGCCATGTTGACGAAATCTTCAAGTGTTTCGTCCTTTGAAATGGTCAGAATTTCTGTTCGCGGTACCATAATTTCCTTGGCAAGACGATCATCAAACTCAAAGATATTACTTACATATTTGAATTCCGACTGGTTGATTTCTCCATTTTCATAACTATCGGATAAGATAAATCGTAACTCTTCCTCAGAATGGGCTTCGCTTTCATTCGTTTGCTTAAATCCGAGCATTTTTACTACGGCACGAGCTGAATGATTCAGCAGCCAAATAAAAGGAAAGGCAATTTTATGAAAGAATAGTAACGGTTTAGCAAGCAGCAGCGTCACTTGTTCTGCTTTTTGGATAGCGACCGTTTTTGGCGCTAATTCACCTACAACAACGTTTAAAAAAGTAATAAGCGAAAAGGCAATAACAAATGATAAAATTTCGGCTGCTTGAGCTGGAATATGTAATAAATCAAACCAAGGTTTAATGAGATGTAGAACAGTAGGTTCACCAAGCCAACCTAATCCCAAAGCTGCAATGGTAATCCCAAGTTGTGTTGCCGACAAATATTCATCCAGATTGGATATCACTTTTTTTGCGGCCATTGCATTTTTATTTCCTTCTTCGATGAGCTGATCAATTCTAGAGCTGCGAACTCGGATAATAGAAAATTCCGAAGCAACGAAGAAAGCCGTTAATGCAATTAAAAGAATAACTAGTATTAAATTAAAAGTGTCCAATTAGTGCGAGATACAAATCAAATCTATGGCGTTTGATCGATCTCAGTCACCTCCCAAAATACAATAAAATTTATAAAATCATACCTCTGCTTCAATAACGGTATGAAAGTAGTTCCAACTATTTATTATTTTATCGCTTATTCATTTTAATTGAAAGCTTCGTTAAATCTTATTCATAGCCTAATGGAAAGTTAATATTAGTATACGGAAATAGGATTCATTCCATTAAAAAATCAATAGTGTCTTTCTATGAAATAATGCCCATAAAAAAATTCACCTTCAAATAGGAAGATGAATCGTAAAGGTTGTTAAGAAATTTGAAGAATTACATGTAAGAGAGCCGCCATGTTTTTCAATAATTTCTTTACAAACAAATAAGCCAAGTCCCGTTCCTTTTGTTTTGGTGGTGACGAAAGGATCAAAAATAGTTGGCAATACATCGTCTGGGATTTTTGGACCGTTATTAGCAATCGTTAAGAGTAATCCTTCTCTAGATTGTGTACCAGAAATAGTAATAGTCGGTACAGAGGTTGTGGGAATGACATCTAGTGCGTTTAAGATAATATTTAACAATACTTGACGTATTTCTTCCTTAGAGCCGCTAATCATTATATCGTCTGGAATGGCATAAGAAACGGTAGCATTCGCTTCTAATATGCTTGGATAAAGAAATTCAATAACATCATCGACAAGCTTTGAAATAGAAAAGGAATCAATATATTCACTTGCTTTTTCTTTCTTTGATAAATTCAGAAATTGTGTGATTCGACTGTTTAGTTGATTAAGTTCACTTGAGATAATATCTAAATATTTTACTTCTGGATGTTCCGATTGTAGCAATTGGATAAATCCCATAATGGATGTTAATGGATTTCTAAATTCATGAACAAAGCTAGATGTCATTTGACCGAGTAGAGTCAAGCGGTCTTTATGTGTCTGACTAATGAAATAGTACTGTTCTTCCAGCGATTTTGCTTGTAATTTTGCGTAATAAGTAATGGTCTGTTGAATCAATTGATCGAGTGAACGGTTAATTTCATTAATGAGACGAAGTGAATCACAGGGTGCTAAATGTAAGGAAAGTACTTCTTCTATCATAATGGATCTTCCAGCTGTAATCGTTTTAGTGAATTCCTCCATACTCATAATCCGAAGAAATTGTTCTGTCGCAATATTTTCTGATAATGAATCTAAACACTCTTCAAGCGTTGATTGCTGCTTTTTCATTTTTTCTATAAATAGTTTGAAAAAGTGTTCGACTTTTTCTCCGGAAAGGGAGAATTGCGTCCACTGGCTAATAATACGATCTTTATGATCCATTAAGAAATCAATTGCTGTAGCGTTATTAAATAGCATCTCGCCCTCCATTGACAGGAAAAGATTTTTTTCGTTGATTATTCCTATTTCGCTAATAGGAAACGAAAATCCTTTAACTTCTAAAGAAAATTAGGCAAAAATTCTAAAAAAACGTTTTTTTGTGTCTTTATAACTAGTAAAAAGGCTGTGTTCAATAATAAGCCAGCAATCAACAAAGTCATATAATAGAGCTAATAAAAAAGTAACCAACAAAATAGTTGTTGGTTACTGTTGTGAAGTCGTATAAGGTTCTATATGAATGATTGCATATTTAACATTATGTTGCGATAGTAAGTTTTGTTCGACTTTGACCGTGATTTCATGGCTTTCTATAACCGTTAAAAGCGGGTTTACATGAATGGTTGCTTCAACAAGAATTTCGTTTCCATGCATACGAGCTTTAATTTCGCTCATTTCCTTAACGCCTTCTGTTTTTGAAATGGTCACTCCAATTTTTTGTAATAACTCTTCATCAAAGCCATCGGTTAAGGAGTGGGAAGCGTCTAGGAAAATCTCGACAGCTGTTTTACAAATAATAATTCCGACAACGATAGCAGCGACTCCATCGAGCCATGCGATGCCGATATAGGTTCCTAAAATTCCAACTAAAGCACCTACACTAACGAGTGCATCCGATCGATTATCTTGTGCAACCGCATAAATAGAAGCGCTGTTTATTTTTCGACTAAGCGCTACATTATAACGATAAATACCGTACATAAACGCCGCGGAGAATAATGCTGTAATCGCTGTCAATGTGCTTGGTGATTGTGTGTCTTCTGTGAAAAAATCTTCAATAGCACCGGTAATGACATCAATACCGACCGTAATCATGATAAAAGCAGCGATTAAAGAAGCGATTGTTTCTGCACGCAAATGGCCATATGCATGATTTTTATCTGGCGGGATTTTTGAAATTTTTAATCCGATTAATACGGCAACCGAAGCGACAATATCGGTCGCATTATTTAATCCATCAGCCCATAAGCCTTTGGAGTGACCAAAATAGCCCACCGTTAATTTCAGCGATGCTAAAAATATGTAAGCGATGATACTAATATAGGCCCCTCTTTCAGCTGAAATAGAATTTTGATCTGTATCCATGATTGTACCCCCATTGCAAACTTGCGTATTAACGATATCAAATGAAACCGTAGTGGGTCTATAGAAACAATGTCTCCCTCATCCATTTAAATTGTATCTTTGCATTTGTATTGATGGGCTAAAAATAAGTTGGTCACAGCTAAAAATACATCCTTAATTAGGAAGGAAGAAAAGATTAGTACTTGTTTTATGAATAAACTAGTAGTATATTCTAACCTAGGATAAAAATTAAATACGTCCACAAGGGGAGCCAAAGAGGCTGAGAGTGAGCGAATGAGTTCTGACCCTATGAACCTGTTAGTTAATGCTAGCGTAGGGATGTGGTTTTGGATATAAAGCAATACGGGCCATCCATTACCGTCCTAGTATTGCTTTTTTATTTGGAAAAAAGCAATACGGGTAGCTCATCACGCTTCTCTAAATAGGAGAAGGAGGAAGTATAATGAATAATAAAACACTATTTTTAGTGGAAGTAGCGATTTTTGCTGCTTTGGCATTGCTGCTTGATTTTGTATCAGGTGCGATTATGGGAAGGTTTTGGCCGCAAGGAGGTTCTATTTCCCTTGCGATGGTTCCTGTTTTTCTAATGGCCTTTCGTTGGGGAGTTAAAGGCGGAGTCCTTACTGGAGTTTTATTAGGAGGATTGCAAATTATAACGGGAGCCATTCCGTATCATTTTGCTTCATGGATTATAGATTATTTCTTAGCTTTTGGAGTCGTAGGGTTCGCTGGTGTATATGTGAATAAGGTAAATGTAAGCTTAAGGGAAGGAAACTATTCGAAAGCTAACTTTTACATTATAAGCGGAGTGTTGTTAGGAAGCTTTTTACGATTTTTATGTCATTTTGCTTCTGGTATTATTCTTTATGGAGAGTATGCGCCGCCGGGCCAACCAGTCGCGCTTTACTCGCTCGTTTATAATGGTACGTATATGCTAGGATGCTTTGTACTATCTGCTATTATCGTGGTGATGCTTTATTCAACGGCAAGAAATGTATTAATGAGAAAAGCGTATTAAATCTTCAGTCGGATCTGTTATAGGTCCGGCTTTTTCTATCGTTTAATTTCTAAGTGTTAGTGAATATGGTTGTTCCATTTGATTTGCGGCTTAAATGGGCTGCAAATTAATCTATGAAAAAAGCTGAGCAAGTATTAAAGTCTCTCACTCAGCTTGGTATGAAAAAATCATATCGATATTGTTGACTATCCAGGGTGCTTAAAAGCTTTTAATACACTTTATCACCGTTAAAGATAGAGTTCTTAACGATAACGTAATCTACATTGCGGATTGCTTCTAACTTATTTCCACCTGCATAAGAGATAGAGGATTGAAGATCTTGCTCCATTTCTGTTAATGTATCTTGCAAAGAACCTTTGTGCTCGACGAACATTTTCTTGCCTTCTACGTTTTTCTTTTCGCCTTTTTGAAATTCTGAAGCGGAACCAAAGTATTCTTTATAGAGTTTTCCATCTTTCTCAAACGTTTCTCCTGGTGATTCTTCATGTCCAGCAAATAATGAACCAATCATGACCATAGTTGCACCAAATCTAATCGATTTAGCGATATCGCCATGTGTACGAATTCCTCCGTCAGCAATAATCGGCTTGCTTGCTGCCTTTGCACACCAACGTAGTGCAGCTAATTGCCAACCACCTGTTCCAAATCCGGTTTTAATTTTTGTAATACATACCTTTCCTGGCCCGATGCCTACTTTTGTCGCATCCGCACCAGCATGCTCTAATTCTCTTACTGCTTCTGGAGTGCCTACATTTCCAGCAATCACAAAACTATCAGGTAAGTATTTTTTAATATGTTGAATCATCTCTATTACTGCATTCGAATGACCGTGTGCAATATCGATTGTAATGTATTCAGGCACAAGCTGTTCCTCTGCTAATTGTTGGATAAATTCATACTCTTCATCTTTAACTCCAACGCTAATCGATGCGATTAATCCACGTGATTGCATATCTTTAATAAAGGATACTCGCTTCTCTGGTTCGAAGCGATGCATCACATAAAAGTAGCCATTTTCTGCTAAGTAAATAGCAATCTTTTCATCTATAATAGTCTGCATATTGGCAGGTACTACAGGTAACTTAAATGTATGTTTCCCTAAAGTTACTGTTGTATCACATTCAGAACGGCTTTGTACTATACATCTTGCCGGAATTAATTGGATATCTTCATAATCAAACACATTATCCATGTTTTACACCTCTAAATACGAATATTTAATTACTTCTAAATAAAAAATGTTCGCCCAATGGGTAATTTACATCATTATTATCAGTTTGTCAAAGCTTTTTATACTATAAGATTTCGCTTAGTGTTTTTCTGATTTTAAAAATTTTTTTAAAATCGAGTGAACGAAATTGGAAAGCAAAACGTCATAATAATAAATCGAAGCGGCGGAGGGAGGGAGAGCATGGAAGAAAGAGAGTGGGTTGCTGCTGCAAAAAAGGGAGATGAATACGCGTTAGCTCAGTTGTTTCAACAAAATTATTCGTTTCTTGTTCATTATTTAATTAAGTTAACATATAGCCTTGAGCAGGCAGAAGATTTAGCACAAGATACGATGGCAAAAGCGATTGAACATGTAGCGAAGTTTAATGGAAAATCGAAGTTTTCAACATGGCTGATCTCCATTGCCACACGCTTATATATTGATCAAAAACGAAGGCAAAAACGAGAACAATCGTGGCAAAAGCAGGAGCAAGCGTTAAGGATGATTCGGTGGCAGGCACAATCTGTTAATGAAGATTGGCACATGATGTTAGAGTCATTAGGAAAGTTAAAGGATGATTTTCGAATCCCCATTTTGCTAAAACATTACTATGGGTATTCGTACGAAGAAATTGCCGCTATGCTGCAAATAGCAGAAGGAACGGTAAAGTCCCGTGTTCATAAAGGAATTCAAATGGTGAGAAAGGAGTTAAATGAAGATGACAAAGGACAATATCCCGTCGGAAAAACAGTCGAGCAAAACTGAAGCAGAGTTTGTACAATCTATGAATCATAGTTTTGAAAAATTAGAGCAATCCTTTTCATTTACAACTCCAGATGTCAATTTTTTTGAACAAAAAATTGCAGAACAAAAAAAGCAAATACGGAAAAAATGGCGCCAGGATCTTCTCCTGTTTAGTACGATAGCGATCATTATCCTTAGCCTTATGTTTACAGCGTTTTTTCAACAACCCTATGTATTTGTCTTTTTACAAGTTATGACTGTCATTTCTTTAGTTGGATATACAGGGTATGAATTTAGGAAGGGAAAGGAGCGGGTACGTCATGAGTAAAGTCGATTTATATATACTGCCTATAGTTGCCCTGCTGCTGCTCATTCAAAGTATTTATTTGTTTACGGACGCTAGAAAAAATGGAATGAACTATTGGTTTTGGGGCATTATTGGGTTAATTCAAACACCTATGCCGCTTATCTTTTATTTATTAGTTAAACGTTCGCGAAAAAAAGAGGAGGATGAACTAAATGATTATCGTGACTACTGATTTTGTACCGGGAAAAGAAATTACAGAATTAAAGGGATTTGTTCGAGGGAACTGTGTCCAATCTAAACATATTGGAAAGGACATTCTAGCAGGGCTTAGAACGATTGTTGGTGGTGAAATTGACGAATATACAGAAATGATGACGGAGGCAAGACAAAAGGCAATTGGCAGAATGGTAGAGGATGCGAAAGAGAAAGGAGCTAATGCGATTATTGCGGTCCGTTTAGAAACGTCGGCTATTATGCAAAATGCGTGTGAAATTATTGCATATGGTACGGCGGTTTATGTGGAATAGGCATTCTTTATGAAGCTTGAAAGGGTGAAGGCATATGGAAACATTTGATTTTATGTTAATTTTGCCATTAGTCATGCTGCAGCTTATTTTAATTATTATTACTTTACTAGATGTAGCGAAACGGGACGTATCGACTTTACAAGGAGAAAGTAAACTCATTTGGGTATTGGTAATTTTGTTTATTAATGTAATCGGTCCAATTATGTATTTAGTAATTGGAAGGAAAAAAGGGTAGATGGGGGAATTTTTTTATGATTTATTGTAAAGATTTAGTGAAAACTTTTCAATCATCAACCGCTGTGAAAGGCATTAATTTAGATATCAATCAATTTGGTTGTTTCGGTTTTTTAGGGGGAAATGGTGCGGGTAAAACGACAACCTTAAGAATGCTCGCGGGACTCGCTAAACCAACATCTGGCGAAATAAAAGTAGCAGGTGTTGATGTTGTGAAAGAAAAAGATAAGATTGCTAATCTTCTTGGATATCTTCCACAGCATCCTGCTTTCTTTGAACATATGACTGGAAAACAGTGGATGTATTGGGTTGGAGAATTATTTGGTTTGTCTAAAGAAGTAATTGCAGAGCGAACAGAATCATTATTAAAAGATTGTGGAATATGGGAAGCACGGAATCGGAAAATTGGAGAATATAGTGGAGGAATGAAACAACGCCTCGGTTTGGCTCAAGCGTTAATTAATCAACCGAAAGTACTTATTTTAGATGAACCTGTTTCGGCTTTAGACCCTGTTGGACGCTATGAAGTATTACAGATGATTTCAAAATTAAAGCGAGATATGACGATTTTTATGTCTAGTCATATTCTAGAAGATGTCGAAAAAGTGGCGGATCATATTACGGTTATTGATAAAGGGAACATTCTGATTACGTCGAGTTTAGAAGAATTAAAAAATAGGTATTCACACCCGATTATTACATTTGAACTGTTAGAGACGAATCATAAGTTTCTTCATATTTTAAATAATCAAGAGTGGATTGAAACGGTTCGAATGAACCTTAATGAATACCAAGTGACAGTAAAAGAATTAGAGATGTCTAAAAGACAGTTACCAAAACTTATTACGAATCAAAATTTGACGTTAATTAACTATCGAATTGAAACTGCGTCATTAGAGGATATTTATTTAAGGTTGGTGAGTTAATGTGCCTGTGTTTTATACGTTATTAAAAAAAGAAATGAATGAATTAGTAAGCTCACATAAATTGTTAATTGTACCAATTGTATCGATTATTCTGATGATTACGTATCCAATTTCAATCAAGCTTCTTCCTACCTTGTTAGAGAGGGAATTACCAAAAGGGGCTACTGTAGATATACCGATGCCTACTGCACATGAAATTATGGCGAATGTCTTTTTGAATTTTGAAACGATGGGTGTATTAATTCTTATTCTTATTTCGATGGGAACCATTTCTGGTGAAAGGGATAAAGCGATTGCACCGATGGTTTTAGTCAAGCCAGTCGGTCGAAATGTCTACTTTCTATCTAAATGGTTCACTTATTCCTTATTAGCTAGTGTAAGCTTTTTAATTGGAATGACAATAACAAGTTATTATACGAATTATCTTTTTGAGGAAAAACTAATTTGGGAAGACATTGCTCTGGGCACCTTGTTGTATCTACCTATTTTATTATTTGTTATTACGCTTTCAATCTTTTTTTCTTCTTTTGTAAAAAATTCTGTATCAGGTGGTTTGCTTGCGTTTGTTACGTATCTTGTGATTACAAAAGTTCCTCAATATTTGCATGATTCGCTTCAATCTATTTCACCTTATAATCTGATACAAAATGCAAATCAAGTAATAAATGGAGATTCGTATGAAATTATGGTTCCTTTGTTTAGCACCTTATGTCTAATTTCCGTTTTGTTGTTGTTAGGCACATATGTATTTAGAAAACAGGAAATTTAAGATTATAATGAGATATTTTTATATTTAAAATAGGTATTTGTGCATATTCCTTTTGGTTTATTTATAAATTTTATATAATTTTACCATATACAACTAGGAGGAATGACATGAGTATTTGCAATTTTTCAGCTAGAAGAATGAATGGACAGGAAGTATCTTTAGAGAAATTATAGAGGAAAGGTACTAGTCATTGTAAATACTGCTAGTAAATGTGGATTTACTCCGCAATATGAGGATTTACAATCACCAAGTTTTTAATCGACCGCGACGGAAATGTGGTAAAGCGATTTGAATCAACGGATAGCCCCCTTGATATGGAAGAGGATATTGAAAAGTTATTATAAGCGGAAAAAACAAAGACTGTCGAAAGCTCGACAGTCGTCTGTTTATTTCTCAAATAAATTAAAGATTCCTTTTACAACGCTTCCTTCGTCAGAAGAACCGCCATTATGCGGCATTGCTGCAAAAACACGGCTTGATAGACGGCTGAATGGAAGGGATTGAATCCACACTTTACCAGGGCCGCGCAATGTAGCGAAGAACAAGCCTTCACCGCCGAACAAGGCTGTTTTCACTCCTTTAACAAATTCAATATCATAATTCACACCGCTCGTCATAGCGACTAAGCAGCCTGTATCAACACGCAGCATTTCGCCCGGAGCAAGTTGTTTTTCGTGAATAGTGCCCCCTGCATGAACGAAGGCCATGCCATCGCCTTCAAGCTTTTGCATAATAAACCCTTCACCACCGAAGAATCCTGCCCCAAGCTTACGCTGAAACTCAATACCAATTGAAACTCCTTTGGCCGCAGCAAGGAAGGAGTCCTTTTGACAAATAATTTTGCCGCCTAGTTCACTTAAATCCATTGGAATGATTTTTCCTGGATAAGGAGAAGCGAATGATACATGGCTTTTTCCCGTTCCTTCGTTTGTAAAAGTCGTCATAAACAAACTTTCCCCGGTTAGGATACGTTTACCCGCACCAAACAGTTTGCCCATGATTCCACTACTTCCCGCTGATCCATCACCAAACACGGTTTCCATCTTAATGTTACCATCCATCATCATAAAGCTTCCGGCTTCGGCAACGACTGTTTCTTTCGGATCTAATTCTACTTCAACAAATTGCATATCATCGCCAAAAATTTTGTAATCAATTTCATGATTATTCATCCGACTACCTCCATTTTTATACGTCTTCTTTCATTGTAAAAGAGGTTGAATAAATGTGCGAATGTTTTTTACAAAAATTGCTTTTTTAAGTGGTGGCTCTACCGGCAGGGGTTTCACTCATCACTCTGATGAAGGACATTCCCTGGCTGGATTCCTAGAATGATATCCTTCATGACTTCGTGGACAGTCTCATTTTTATTGTATTGGGGAGAGCGAGTAGGAGACCAAAACTAACAACGTCCTATAACAGAAGCAAGAAGATAAACATAAACTACATTGTTCTTCAAGCTTTCAAAAGTGCTTTGCCAAAAAAATAAGATACGAATATAATTAAGCTTGGAAAGGGGCTAAACGGTTAAAGTGTGATTACATAAATGCTTGAAAGAAGTGTGAAAACGAAAAAAGTTTGAAACGAGGACATTAAAATGAGTACAAGCAAAAAGCAAAAAACCAATAAACTTAAAATGGTTTTACGCGCATTAATGGTTATTATTGGGGCCTTTACAACAGCCTATGGGCTAGAAGCGGTATTAATCCCAAACAACGTATCAGACGGTGGTGTGACAGGTCTAAGTATCGTTGGTTCACAATTAATTGGATTACCTTTGGGACTTCTAATTGCAGTACTGAATATTCCATTCGTATTTTTAGGATATAAACAAATTGGGAAAAGCTTTGCTATTTATTCGGTTATCGGTATTGCTTCACTAGCAGTCGGCACTATTCTTATGCATCATGTACCAACCATTATTCAAGGTGATACATTGTTAGTGACCGTTGTGGGTGGTATTATCATCGGTTTTGGAATGGGGCTAGCATTACGAAATGGCGGTGCATTAGATGGAATTGATATGTTAGCCGTATTACTTTCTCGAAAATTACCTTTTGGAACAAGTGATCTTATCTTATTCTTAAATATATTTGTCTTTATTGTTGTTTCAACGGTATTCGGTCTTCAAGGGGCTATCTTATCGGCAATCGCTTACTTTATTGCCTCTAAAGTCATTCACATCGTTGAAGAAGGTTTAAGCGGTTCTAAAACCTTTAACATTATTACAAATCAACCTGAATTAATGGTAGAGACAATTCGTGATCGCTTAGGTCGCGGGGCAACGTATAAACTGGCTGAGGGCGGCTATTCAAACGAACAATTTAAAGAAATCACTTGTGTGATTAACCGTTTAGAAGAAAGCAAAATGAAAGAAATCATTCGTGAAATTGACCCAAGTGCCTTTGTTACGGTATATGACGTAGCAGAAGTTAAGGGAGGAAACTTCAAAAAGCAGGATATTCATTAATTACAAACGTGAAAATAGAACAACTAAAGTCATTAACGTGACGCTGTTACATATATGAATGGATGAAAAGGGACTTGCTGCGGCAAGTCCCTTTTTTATTATTAGAGATGCATAGGTTCATAAAATTAGTGAGTGTTAACAAAATATTTATTGATTTAAGATAGATATATCTAGATAAAAATAAATATGATAATTGTCGATTTAAGCGAAGAGGCTGTCCTGAAGTAACAGCCTCTTGCTATTATTATGGTGTTTTTTGTGTTCTGCATTTTAACGTAGTGAACTTCTTCTATTCACTTTTTTTACCAGATGCTCGTTCTTCTTTTAATTTAAAATACGTATCTAAAGCTTGCTGGCCGATTCGTTTATTAATGTCGTCAGAGCCGCCGCTTTGATAGGCCCAAGGTACAACGATAGACATAGCGATTTCTGGATTATTATGAGGAGCATAACCAACGAGTGTTAAATTAGTCGTTGGTACTAGCCCGCTGAACTCATTTTTACGAGGTCCGTCATAGAAAGCTTCTGCTGTTCCTGTTTTAGCAGCTGGTCTATATGATTTTCCCATGAAATACTTAGCAGCTGTTCCACCAGCCTCTTGAGCCACTTGGCGGAAGCCTTCTTGTACACGGTCCATCCATGCTTCTTGGCCGTTCAAATCATTTAATACTTTCGGCTGAATTTGTTGAAAGACCGGTCCAATTGTTTCTTCATTACTAGGCTCATGAATTTCTTTCACGATTTGCGGCTGAAGACGCTTTCCACCGTTTGCAATCGTGGAAACATATTGAGCTAATTGCATCGGAGTATAGGTATCGTATTGTCCGATCGATAAGTCTAGTAATAAACCAGGAAGAGTATCTGGTCCTCTTGATCCAGGTGTTTCGTTTGGAAGGTCGATTCCCGTTCGTACGCCAAGTCCGAATTGGGCATAATGATTTCGCATAACGGAAAAGGCATTTGGATTTATTCTTAGAGCTTGACCTGGAACATAGTTTCCACCGCCAATTTTAATCGCTGTTTGGAACATGTATACGTTGGATGATTTCTTTAAAGCTGTAACATCACTGACAGGACCTAAATTGGCATAGGAACCTTTTAACGTTCTGCCAATACGCATCTTTGTATCATAGAATGTTGTTCCTGGAGAAATGGCTCCTAGCTGAAAGCCTGTGTAGACGGTTGCTCCTTTGACAGATGACCCCATCGTATAGGACGTTGTAATATTTCCTAGTGCAAAGTCTTTAATTTCCATGGCTCCAGTTTCGCTGTTTCGTACATATTGCTTTCCTGCCATTGTTAATACTTCTCCTGTATTCGGGTCCATCAACACAACGAATGCTCGATCTAGTAAGTATGTATTTCCTTTTGCTTTTGTTCTTCGTAATTCTGTTTCAATAATTTCTTCAACAGCTAATTGCAGCTCCATATCGATGGTTAAAACTAAGTCTTTGCCTCGTTCTCCTTCGGAAAGTGGTTTTGTATCGACGACTTCTCCTTGTCGTAATACGGCTTCCATCTTCGCTTTCTTCCCATGAAGAATATCTTCATATTGCTTCTCTAGATAACTAAGCCCAACACGATCGTTACGGCTGTATCCCCGTGCTAAGTAATAGTCGATATTGTCGCGTGGGAGACCTTCGTCAGAAGAAGATACTTTCCCAATAACAGAGCGCAATGTTTCGTCATAAGGATAGTCTCTTTCCCAATCTGTTGTAACACCTACGCCAGGCAGGGAGTCTAGTCGTTCACTCACTCTTGCGAATTCTTGCTCTGTTACGTCTTTATTTTTCACAATAGAAGGGGTGAGAGCGTAGCCGCTGTTGAATTCACGGAAAATAGCTAATACTTCCAGCTCTTCATCTGTGAATTTATCCAACTCCGTTTCTTTAATTCTCTCTAACTGAAGTTTATATAAATCTTTTTCTTCTAATTTATGGTTTTTAACTAGCTCTAAATCTTTATCAGTAATGAGAGCTTCTGCTTCTTTCGGATGTGTTAAAAGCCAAAAATCTTTTTTATCCCGTTCCGTAATTTTTTCCGTATCTTGCTCAACTAATGTAGCAAGCTTCTCTGCTGTTTCAAGCATTTCATTTGATTTAGTATTCGGATACTTCGTATAAGTAATCGCTTTAAGCGGTTTATTATCCACAATTGGATTGAAGTATCGGTCATACATTTTGCCGCGAGGAACCGGTGTGCTAATAGTATCATTTTCCGTTCGTTCAACTTCGCGTAAATATTCATCACCGTATACAATTTGTACGACTCCAAGCTTGATGATTAAACCAGAAAATAATAAAAAAACGATAAAAAATAGAAAATTTAATCGAAGAGAGACGGTTCTCCTTTTTTTCTTTTTCTTTTTCCCTTTATTCAATATTCATCATTCCTTACAAATATCGTTAGTTCCATGATATAGAAAATTCACTTTTATTTCTATGGTTTTGCAAAAATTACAGGAGTTTTACAATAAGTCAGTTTAGAAGAGAAAAAGCTTGAGTGTGCTTAAGTCTCTTTTTAAAAATGAATCGACGCAATAAATGGGTATATAAAACTATTAAAAAGTAAGGGATTTGTATTAATCTGTATATTAAGTAGGGGAGATAAAGTTAATTGAGTCATAAGTACTATTTTTGCTTCAGTAACAAATAATCGCTAGGATATATGAATTATCCTAGCGATTATCAATTATTGTGCAGTTATCGTGTGGCTTGCTTGGATCTTTTGCAGCGCTTGTTCAAAGTCTTGAATTAAATCATCAGCATTTTCTAATCCAACGGAAATTCGAAGTAAGCTATTAGTAATGCCGCGTTTTTCACGTTCATCAGCAGGCATAGCCGCATGAGACATTTTTACAGGATAAGATAGAATCGTTTCAACGGCCCCTAAGCTCACTGCAAAAACAGGTAATTGTACGTGATTGACAAATGTTCGGAGTGCTTCTTCATTTTCTAGTTCAAATGAAAGAACCGCGCCAGCTCCGCTTGCTTGATTATGTTGAATGTCGTATTGCGGATGATCAGCTAACCCTGGGTAATAGACGCTCTTAACAAGTGGATGCTGATTTAAATATTCCGCTATTTTTTGAGCTCCTTTTTGAGAATGCTCCATCCGTACAGACAATGTTTTTAACCCTCGCATTACTAGCCAAGCATCTTGTACGCCAAGTACTGCTCCGAATGCATTTTGAAGTGTGCCAAGTCTAGCGGCTAGCTCGGGATCTTTCACAACAGCAAGTCCTGCTACAACATCGCTATGTCCAGATAGGAACTTCGTTGCACTATGCAGTACAATGTCGGCACCTAGTTGAAGTGGTTTTTGTAAAGCTGGAGTTAAGAATGTATTGTCTACATACGTTAAGGCTCCAATTTCTTTAGCGAAATCACAAATTTGTTTAATATCAGTTACTTTAAGAGTTGGGTTTGATGGTGTTTCCATATAAATAGCTTTCGTATTCGGTCGAACCGCTGCTTTCACGCTTTCAAAATCTGTCATGTCGACAAATGTATGGTCAATGTTAAAGCGGTTTAACACCGTTGTGACCATTCGGAATGTTCCGCCGTATACATCTTCTGTAATGACGATATGGTCACCTGCCGATAATAATAGGAAGGCTGTTGAGATGGCTGCCATTCCTGATGCGAAAGCAAACCCATGTGTTCCATCTTCTAGTTCAGCAATAATCGTTTCTAATGCTTCACGAGTCGGATTTAGACTGCGGCTGTAATCGTATTTACCAAATTGATCAACGTCAAATTGATGGAACGTAGATGCGTGCTGAATCGGAACGCTAACGGCACCAGTTAATGGATCTACTTTATGTTCATTATGAAGCAAGCGTGTTTCAAAGCTAAATTGTTCCCTGTTTTTCATCATAATACCTCCTGTTTTACACGAGCAAAAGCTTGTTCTAGGTCTTGAGTTAAATCGTTATAATCTTCAATGCCAACAGAGAAGCGCAGCAGTCGATTACATACGCCAGTTGCGAGTCGCGTTTCTAACGGAATATCAGCATGTGTTTGCGTTGCAGGGTACGTAATGAAACTTTCGACTCCGCCAAGGCTTTCAGCGAAACAAATTAATTGTAAAGATTGTAAGAATGGATTAACGGCCTTTTCATCGATAATGCGGAAGGAAAGCATGCCGCCTTTTCCTGGGTAAAGTACATCTGTAACGCATTCATGATTTGTTAAGTATTCAGCAAGTGCTTTAGCATTTTGTTCATGTTGTTTCATGCGCAGAGCTAAAGTCTTCATTCCGCGCATAAGAAGCCAAGAATCGAATGGGCTCAATACAGCGCCGTATCCATTATGGTGGAACGCTAACGCGTCACATAATTCTGTTCCTTTTGCGACAATCAATCCCGCTAGTACATCATTATGTCCGCCCAAATATTTCGTTGCACTGTGAATGACAATATCAGCACCTTCTGAAATCGGTTGTTGAAGGAGTGGGGTATAGAATGTGTTATCCACAATTAATATTAAGTTATATTTCTTAGCAATGTCGGCAACAGCTCGAATATCTGTTTCCTGCATAAGGGGATTTGTTGGGGTTTCTAGAAAGATGGCTTTTGTTTGCGGCGTAATTGCACCTTCAATTTCACTCAAACAACAAGTATCTACATATTTACAGCCTAAGCCCCATTTTTTAAACCCTTGTTCTAAAAGGCGGTACGTTCCACCGTATAAATCGCCGCTAACAATCCATTCATCGCCTGATTCAAATAAAGCTAAGATTGTCGCAATGGCTGCCATACCTGAACTGCAAGCAAAGCCTCGATCGCCGGATTCAAGATCAGCGATTGCTTGTTCAAGAATTTGGCGGGTTGGATTTCCAGTACGAGTATAGTCAAATCCAGTTGATTGCCCAATTCCTTCATGTCGATAAGCAGTTGAGAAATAGACAGGAGGGTTGACTGTTCCTGTAGTTGTTTCGCTTCTATTTCCAATTTGAGCAAGATATGTTTCCTTTTTATACATCACCATCACGGCTCCTTTAAAGATACGAAATAAAAAAAGTCTTCTTTAAGAAGAAGACTTTAATTTGAGTAAGTTGAGTCATTCTTCTTATCTGCCAAGTTACAGGAACTTGAGGAATTAGCACCTTTTCATTGATCACGGGTCAATGAAGGTTGCTGAGGTGTCAACGGGCCATTCCCTCGACCTCTCTGGATAAGAGTTGAAATAATTCGTTTTTTTTGAATTTACTATACATTTTTCTTAATGTCAATACCAATGGAAGATTTGTTCGATGATATCGTCAATCTTTATATTGTCTATTTTGTTTACAGACATACATAAACTAATGAATTTTATCGTATAGCGTACGAAAATAAGATATTTTTTTGCTGTATACATGGAAAACTTGTACAATATAAATGAGAATCAATCTCAATGAATGACATATAGTCTATTAAGAGAAACTAATTAACGGATTATATGATTTTATATGTAAATGGGAGGCAAGGAATAATGGAATTTAGAATTGAAAGTGACACGATGGGTGAGGTAAAGGTCCCAGCGGATAAATATTGGGGAGCTCAAACAGAAAGAAGTCGCAATAATTTTAAAATTGGTAAGGAAAAGATGCCAATTGAATTAATTCGGGCATTCGCTTATGTAAAACAAGCAGCAGCTAAAGTAAATCATAAGCTTGGAGATTTATCAGAAGCGAAGAAAAATGCTATTGTAACGATTTGTAGAGAAATTTTGGATGGAACGCTTGATGAGCACTTTCCGCTTGTTGTTTGGCAAACGGGTAGTGGGACGCAAAGTAATATGAATGTCAATGAGGTTATTGCCAATAAAGGTAATAAGTGGTTGGAGGAGATTGGAGAATCGGAAAGACTTCATCCAAATGATGATGTAAATAAGGCGCAAAGTTCGAACGATACGTTTCCAACGGCGATGCATATTGCTGCCTATATGGAAGTAGTCAATCAACTAATTCCAGCTATTAAAGTACTGCGTGATACGTTTAAAGAGAAGGAAAAAGAATTTTGGGATGTAGTGAAGATTGGTCGAACACACCTTCAAGATGCGACGCCTCTTACGTTAGGTCAAGAAATATCCGGATGGAGAGCGATGTTAGATAAGAGTTTAGCTATGGTAGAAGAGAGCAGTCAAAAATTATTGAACTTAGCTCTTGGTGGGACAGCGGTAGGAACAGGGATTAATACAGACCCTGAATTTCCAGAGGAAGCAGCGAAACAAATTGCTGAGGATACGGGACATCCGTTCCAAACATCCGATAATAAATTTCATGCGCTGACAAGTCATGATGAAATGGTCTATGTCCACGGTGCGTTAAAAGCACTAGCTGCTGACTTAATGAAAATTGCTAATGATATTAGATGGTTAGCAAGCGGTCCAAGAAGCGGTATTGGCGAAATTGCGATTCCAGAAAATGAACCAGGAAGTTCTATTATGCCAGGTAAGGTAAATCCGACTCAAAGTGAAGCCTTAACGATGATTGCGACTCAAATCGTTGGAAATGATGCAACTATTGGATTTGCAGCCAGCCAAGGTAATTTCGAGCTAAATGTCTTTAAACCGGTTATTATTTATAATTTTTTACAATCGGTTAAATTATTAACAGAAGGAATTCTTTCCTTCAATAACAACTGTGCGGTTGGAATTACAGCGAATGAAGAAGCTATTAAACAAAATGTAGAACGATCTCTTATGCTTGTTACGGCGCTTAATCCATACATCGGTTATGAGAGGGCGGCGAAAATTGCGAAACACGCATTTAAGGAGAATTCTACTTTGAAAGAAGCAGCCCTTCAACTTGGTTATTTAACAGAAGAAGAATTCGATAAATGGGTCATCCCAGCTAATATGGTGAATAAATAAGAAAGTTTAATGTACCCTTTCGCATGATTGTGAAAGGGTACATTTGTCATGGTCTCAGAAATATGCATATGTACACTTAATATGCGAGGAAAATAAAGTAGAAATTAATGAATGATCGTAGTGGAGATAACATCTATGAGGAATCAATCTATTTTTGAAGAAAAGTGATGGATTTCCCCATTCAGTACTGAATGGGCAAGTTCCATACTTCATAATTCATGGGATAATCTAAGCTTAAGACAAACAGGTGGTAATGCTTGTTGAAAGGACATCCAATGAAGGGATGCCTTTCTAAATGATGGTTTTAATTAAAAGGGAGGGTGTATTGGTGGACATTTTCAATTGGATTTGTGACGATTAAACGGTTACCAGAAAAGCTCCAATTCGCCAAATCATAGCAAAGGTATCTAGTTGGGATTTCATCATCATCTACTTCAATTGTTCTTAGACGAAGAAGCTCGCCTTCAAATGGCCGAAGTCTTTCTAATTCTTCTTCTAGGTTTATTGCTACTTCAAAACTAGGAGTCGTTTTCTGAATACCGTTACTCTCGAAGAGGACCTCTACTTGTTTCCACTCTACTGGATTAGAATCCGTCTTTTTTTCGAATAAATATACATCAGCAAACTGCATATTATCACTCCCTTTCTATATTATTCCAATTATAACATATACAGATAAAATAAAAAATACAAAAATGCCTAAAAAGTTAAAATTTTACAGAAAATTCACAATTGTACGTTGTTTTTATCAGGTGAATAAATGCTTGAATATGTGAAAAAAATACTGTTTTAATCCAAATTTCAAACAAAGCTCTTTATTTAAATAAATAAGAAAATAAAAAAACCTCCTTTTTATTATTATTGTAGTAAAAGGTGTCGGCTTCTTAAAAAGGCAACTATTCTTACTTCGCTTGTGACATAATGAGCGTGAATCTTGCTTCAATCTTTAGTATGAATAATGTGAGGAATATCTATTCGTGCTATAAAAAATTTTAGTTTAGGAAGAAGCCTTACCTATGGATGATTTTCATTATATGCAACGGATATAGGGGGTAGTACTAATTTAAGTATCGATTATTTAAAGTAAGATAAAGGACCTGATCTCCGATAGTGGAGCAGGTCCTTTTGTCGTTTGTTTAATTATTTCTTCATCCACTCCGGTTTACCGAAGCCTTTAAATTCTTTGTCGATAACTGCTTCAAACTCATCTGATTCAACAGCTGCTTTAATATCTTTAGCAAATTGAGCATCTACATTTTTCGTATCCACTACGACACGATTACGATATTCATCTGGCATATTTTCAACAGCAATTGCATCTTCGATTTTCATTTTTGCTGCAATAGCAAAGTTTCCAGGTACAGCAGATAAGTCAACGCTATCTGTAGCACGTGGTAATTGAGCTGCTTCTAATGGTTTAATTTGGATGTTTTTTGGGTTACTTGTTACATCTTTTTCTGACAATGTTAACTGATTAGCAGCTGGATCAACTTCAATTAGTTTGGCCTCTACTAGAATTTTTAGCGCACGAGCCATATTAGATGGATCATTTGGAACAGCGATAGATGTACCGTCTTTTATTTCATCTAAAGATTTATATTGTTTTGAATAAATTCCCATTGGTGCTGTTGGAACAACAATCAATTCAGAAAGTTGTAAGTTGTTTTCTTTTGCAAATGTTTCCATGTAGTATTTATGTTGGAATAAATTTGCATCAATGGATCCATTGCTTAGAGCAAGGTTTGGTTGAACATAATCACTAAATTCAACGACTTCTACTTTATATCCGGCTTTTTCAAGTGATGGTTGAATCGCTTTTTTTACCATGTCGGCAAAAGGACCGCTTGTTGCACCGATTTTAAGTTCTTTTTTCTCTTCCGTTGTGTTTGAAGCCGTATCTTTTTCTTCGTCTTTGTTATTGCCGCAAGCTGCTAAAGCAAGGGCAAGAACAAGAACGAGTAATAAGGATGCCCATTTTTTCATCTTGTAAATCCTCCTGAATATTGAATAATGTATTAAAACTTTCTATGAAGAAAGCAATAATTGTGCTTATCGTTTATCAACTAAATAAGAAAGCTTGTCCCCGATAATTTGAATGATTTGAACAAGGCAAATTAGAACAATAATCGTCAGAATCATAACGGTATTGTCGTAGCGGTAGTACCCGAAGCGGATGGCTAAATCGCCGATTCCTCCGCCGCCAATCGTCCCTGCCATAGCTGAGAACCCAATGAGTGAAATCGTTGTTAAGGTTAGACCTTGAATAATGCCTGGTTTTGCTTCAGCGAGCAGGACATCTTTAATGATCATCCATGGTGAAGCACCAACGGCAATCGCCGCCTCAATAATGCCCTTATCAATTTCACGTAAAGAGGTTTCAACGATTCGAGCGAAAAACGGAATCGCTGCTACGGATAATGAAACAGAGGCAGCGATTGGTCCAATCGTTGTTCCTGTTATTAAGTTGGTGAAAGGAAGCAATGCTACTAATAGAATGATATATGGAATAGATCGTACAAGGTTTACGATGAATCCAAGCAGACTATTGATAAACGCATTTTCAAAAAATAAATTTTTCGCTGTTATAAAGAGTAAAACTCCAAGCGGTAAACCGAGAAACAGGGCGATGATAAGTGAGATGCCAACCATATACACCGTTTCTAGGAATGCTTTATTAAGGTCGGGAAGTATAGCTGTAATCGATTCAAGCATGATGTATCACCTCCACATAGCTAGTTCGTTTGTTGATATAGTCTAAAGCCGCTTGAATGTCATTAGTGTGCCCGGTTAATTCAATGATAAGTATGCCTAAAGGAATGTTTTGGATATATTCAATTTTCCCGTGCAAAATATTGGCTTTTACAGGGTGTTCTTGTAATAAGTCTGAAAGAACGGCTTCACTAGCGAGCTGTCCTTCAAATTGAATTTTGACAATGCTTCCTTTACTTTCCGTAATTAAATGAGAAGGGAGTTCAAAATCTAAGACGCTTTCGATAAATTGTTTCGTTAATGCTTGTTTAGGCTGAGCGAACACACCGTATACGTCGCCTTCTTCAATTATGCGCCCATCTTGCATAACGGCTACCCGATGACAAAGTTCTTTTACAACCTCCATTTCATGGGTAATTAAGACGATTGTAATTCCGAACTCTTTATTAATTTTTTTCAGTAATTGTAAAATGGCTTTTGTTGTTGTTGGGTCAAGGGCAGATGTTGCCTCATCACATAAAAGAACGGTAGGATTGTTTGCTAATGCCCGGGCAATTCCAACACGTTGTTTTTGTCCACCGCTTAATTGAGCAGGGTATACATCTTTTTTATCACTAAGACCAACGATTTCGAGTAATTCAAGCACACGTTTGCGAATGGTTTCAGGCGATTGATGCGCAGCTTTTAAGGCGAAAGCAACATTATCAAACACTGTTTTCGAACTGATGAGTGAAAAGTGCTGAAAAATCATTCCGATTTTCAGTCGTTGTTCTCGCAATGCTTTACCCGATAATTTCGTTAAATCAACACCATCAATAATTACTTGGCCTTTTGTTGGACGTTCTAATAAATTAATCGAACGAATTAAGGAGCTTTTACCAGCACCGCTATATCCAACAATTCCAAAAATTTCTCCTTTTTGAATCGTCAAGGATACATCATCAACGCCGACAACTCGACTTTTCTTCGTGATGTATTCCTTTCGTAACGATCGAATTTCAATCATGGACGTTCCTCCTAAAAAAGCCTCTTTCTGAGTGAAAGAGGCGACATAATCTATATCACGACTTATCTTCCGGAATTGTATCTCTGCAGGAAGTAGCACCGTTCCCCAAATAGGAGGTTGCCGGACGTCATTGGGCCTGATCCCTCGGTCACTCTTGATAAGTATTTATTATTTTGAGATATTTTAGAATATTTATATTAGAATATTATTTGTTATAGTTCGAAAAGTCAATATATTTTCGAGTGAATGATGTAATAATTATGAAAAATGCTAGTATATTATTACATTATAGGATTTAACTTACTCCCTCTAACTAAAAAATGTTAGTTGAAGCTTAGGTGTATTTATTATTTTTAGATAAGAAATAGATTTGTGAGTTTGATGAATTTATTATTCGTCATGGAAGTGTGCCTTTCCATTCTTAATATTTTCCATATATTCCTTGTAAGTGTTATGCGTCTTATATACAGTTAATAGTAATAAGGCTTCATTTGATAGACATCAATAAAAACGAATGGGGGATAAGCATGATAGAAAGGAAGAGGGTAGGAGATGTAGAATGGGTATATGGAAAAGTAGAATCTGCACAATCTAAGATGGGTGTATATGTCTTTGTAACAGACGGCTTAATGATTGATACAGGATCAGAGTCTTTGTTGTCTGACTTGATTCCTTTTTTTCAGTCGACTGACTTTGATCAAGTAGTGCTTACGCATTATCATGAAGATCATACAGGTGGCTGTGCTTGGATTCAAAAACATAAACAAGTACCGTTATTTATTCATTCGATGTCGCTTGATGTTTGTTCCAAACAGGGAGAATATCCGGATTATCGTAAACGGATTTGGGGAGTTCGAGAGGGGTTTCAAGCACGACCGGTTGGAGAAACGGTACAATCTCGTCATCATACATGGAAGGCTATTTTTACACCGGGGCATGCAAGGGATCATATGTCTTATTTGAATCAAAGCAACGGTGTACTTTTCTCAGGTGATTTATTTGTTACGCCAAAAACGAAAGTGATTTTGCAGGAGGAGTCTATTCCGACGATTATACATTCTATTAAGAAGGTATTGCGATATGATTTTCAAGAGGTTTTCTGTTGTCATGCAGGCTATCTTCCAAATGGAAGGGAATTATTTCAAGTGAAGCTTGACTATTTAGAAAATTTACAGGGAGAAATTATTCGACTGCATCAACAAGGGTTGACCGTTGAGGAGATTCAACAGAAGGTTTTACCGAAGCTGTATCCGATTATAGAGTACTCGGACTATGAATGGGATTCGAAACATATTATTACGTCCATTCTTAGAGAGGTGCAATCCACTAGTGTAAGATGAATAGGTAGTAAATAAATGTGAGCTGACCTTATAGGGCCAGCTCACATTTAATTAATCTAAACGATTTACATTCGGAGGCGTTTCATCATAGAACTCATGAGCTTCTTCGATGTTTTGGTTATTACCTGATGTATAGACATTTCCTCCAGCCATTCCTTCGTTGATAATACGATCAATGTCTAAGTAGACAGAATCTTTCTTATCATATTCCGCATCTTTTAAAAACTTATCTTTGTCCAAAAAAAGTCCCTCCTTAGCTTCTGTAGTTTGCAACATACAGTGCTATCTTTAATTCAACTAGCCATCAGGGCAATGAAATACTGACGGAAGTTGTCATTATAGTTTGAGCAGGGAAGGGTCTTTTTTATTCAGCGTATATTTGTAACGCAGAGGACCAGTTGTATCACTCATATACATGAAATAGCATGAGCTCATGTATAGCTTGTTTTAATTCAGCTTCTAAATGATCCGAAGGCTGTATGTTCTTCCATTCAATTTGTCCATCTTTATGGTAAATGGCTTGATAATGTTGTTTTTTTACATAAAAAGAAATTTTCCAGCCAGGTAAAGTATGGTCTTTGAACAACGGTTTCCATTGAAAATGAGTAATCATGAAAAAACCTCCTCTATAGCTATTCCCATTTGTTTCATTATACTGGAAAAAGAATAGAAGAGGTTATTTTTTATCATCATTTGGGTACTTTAATTCAATAAATAAATTTTTTAATTGATGCAGTCGAGTTGTTTCAATATCGGTTTCATCGAATTGCATCGGTTTTGAATTCACTTCATAGATAAAGAGATCCCCTGCTTCATTTTCACCAAGATCAATTGAAAATTCACCGATAAAGCCTAATTGATGAGATAGAACGGCACCGCAAGTTTGAGCAATTTCTGTTAATTGTTGATCTAAAGCTGGTGTTGTCACTTCATGATAAGGAATGATTTTCCCTCCCGTTGGCACATGAGTTGTGATTTCTTGTGTTTGTGACATCCTGACACCTTTCCCGCTTAGCTTGAAACGACCTTGTTCGTAATGAACAAGCAGGCGGTAATCATAGCGATGTCCATTTTTCTTCTTAGGAACAATCGCTTGTTGAGCTAAATATTTCTTCGGTTGAAGCTGCTGTTTGTAAATATCCCAATAGGCTTGAAGAGTAGGGAATGTCTCTGCCCCTGTCGGGCTTACTAATTGGATGGATTTATCTTGTTTACAAGTTAAGGTATGAATCCCTTTGCCTCGATTTCCATCTCTAGGTTTTAAATAAATGGTTGAGTAGGTGCGAAGAAAAGAAGCTAGTTGATTTACATTGTCGACAACAATCGTTTTCGGTAGAAGCTGCTTGAGCCTTTCGTGTTGTTGAAAGGTTGTATACATCTCATATTTATCAATAAAACAAGGGTTGAACATCTTAATGTGCTTGTTGGAGAATAGAGTTTTTAGTTGTTGAAAGGAGTCGGATGCTTCAAAGGGACGGGATGGAATCCGATTATAAACAATATGAGGGAGAGGGACGGTGATTTTTTTCCAGGTGTTTAGTTCAGAACAGTATATAAATCCATAAGGTTGTTCCTGCAGGATATCGTTTGCTGTAAAAACATAACATAAAATACCGTGCTGTAATAAATAAGAATGCAAGGATTGGAACAAGGGAAGGTTCCCGCCCAATCCTATTTTGTTTTTTCCACTTGTTGTTAAAATGCCGATTGTTAATATTTCGTTCCTATGAAAGGGTTTTACGTCAAAGCTTTGAACATCTTGAAGAAATAAGGGATGTTGATAAGGAATTTCTATTTGATCAGCCCCAAACGTAACGGTTAATCCGTTTTGCCCGTGCCACCACTGTTTAGTCGATGAGTTATAAAAGATTTTCATTTTATGGCACCGATAGCGTGTGTAATCGATTGTTCGGCGAGGTAAACGGCATAATCTAGGCTCATTTTCCTCGTTAAAAGTTCAAACTCTTGAAGTTCAGGATGGGAGAAGATAGAGCGGCCAGGTTTGGAATTAGCTTCAAACATCCATACTTGACCATGTTTATCAAGCCCTAGGTCAAAGCCGATTTCCGCGATAATTCCATCAAGGTGATTTTCAATGCTTTCACTTAAAGTAAGCGCAGCTTTTGTTAGCTTTTGTTCTATCTCTAGTGTCGTTTGGCGATCTTCGAATAGTTCTTGGATGGTTTTAATGACTCCGCCGTTTTTTACATGAGTTGTAATGCTGCCAGATCCCGCTACTTTTGCTGCGATAGCGGTGACTTGCCACTCGTCTTGATTGTTTTTATTCGTATGAACTCGAAAATCGACAGGGCGTTTTTCAGAACGCATAAGGGGAATTCCTTGTTGAACAATTAGATTTTCCAACGGGCGATTTCGAAAAACATGATTCATTAGAGCTTCTAAAGATGAAAAACGTTGTAGTTTAGTTTCTTCTTCTTCGTTTGTATATCGGCAATAATACATATGTTCATGCTTATCGTACAAAATTTGATGAATGCCAAGTCCAAGGCTCCCGTGAATGGGTTTAATAAACACTTGTCGGTAGTTTGAAAGAAGATGCTCGATTGTAGAAAAAGAAGAAAGAGGATATGTTTCTGGTAAGTAAGGGAGTGCGTTTTCATCATCACTTAATCGTTCATAAACATCCCATTTATTAAAAAATCCTGGATTATACCATGGAATCCTATATAGTTTTTGGAATTTGCGTTTTACTTCTTTGGGACCGCTTTGGTTCTCTGTTCTTCGATTCGGAAGCCGGTCGTAGATGACATTTGGAAGTGGAAAATCATTCATTTTCCATTCATTCTCTTCGTATATAAAACCACGAATTGTTTCATCATCCCAATTGATATGCTGCTCACCGAAAACAAAGGGAATACAACCTGTTTCTGTATTAAGTGAAAGTAATTTAGAGAAAAAATGAGACCGTTCGCCCAGCGGTTTATTATGAAATCCAGTAAACCCAGATGAAAAGATACCAACGAGCGGTCCAATATGAAGTCGGTTTTTATCTGCAAATAGATGAAGCGGCGTATTTGTTTCGGTAAATTGTAAAGAGTTTGCTAAGCTTTCTGATAGGACAATCTTCTGTGTATTAGCAGGATTTCGTTTTACAGCAGCGGGACAGGAGTGCTGCCCAAAACAAACGATGTCGATGGCGGCGAATTCTAGCTCTGAAGGATAGAAAAGTATATCGTTCGGAAGCTTTGTAATTTCAACAGGATACACATTCTTCATAAAGTAATTATTCACCTGCTTTCAAGAGAGAGTGAGCTAAATATTGACTGTATAAAATAGGGGAGTGATAGAGCTGATCGTATTGGTCAGGATAGAGTACTTCAATCATTTTTCTTCCTGGCTTTGAATTAATATCTAAAATCCACACCTGACCACTTCGATCGACTCCGAGATCAATGCCAAGTTCGAATAATCGGTGGAAGGTTGCTTCTACTTGTTCAGGCAGTGTCCGCAAAATATGGTGAATCGTTTGTTCGGCGGCTAGTGGAAGGACGTCACGGTATTGCTGTAAGAAGGCTGTAATTGGAAGAAAGAGTCCGCCTGTAGCAATGTTAGCGGTAATATGATCTTTTTGTCCGAGTCGAATGCCGCGCCCTTTTTCCACCCATTGATTTCGTTTGTCTTTTTGCATCAGAATACGGAAATCGAATGGTTCATTTTGAGCAGTAGCCAGTTCTAAATAAGGCTGACAAAGGTAACTGTAGCGTTGTAATAAGCGATCGACCCATTTATTTAATTGTGATTTCGATTGGAAGAGGCGCTTGTAAGTTTCTGTTTTCTTCGTCATTGTGACGTTTGTGCCAGTATCTGTTCTCTCGAGTAAGTAAATGCCTGTTCCGCGTGCACCGAAAGAGGGCTTTAAAACGATTCGTTCGTGCTCCTCTAGCTGTGTCCACATATCTTCCGCTGTTTCGATTTGTACGGTTTTTGGTAAAAATGCTTGCAAAAGAGGATGGTCTTTCAGTGCTTTATAGACATCCCATTTACTAGGAAGACCGTACCCTAAAAAGACGCTCTGTTTTTTGAGCCAATTTACTTTTTCTGTGATTTCTGTTGTTTCACGAGTTAAACCATAGAAGCTGCGATCATAAACAAAATCGGGCAGAGGGACCGTTTTGTTCATCCAGCTTTCCTTTTCGGAGCCCCATATCTCTGCTTGAATCTCCTTTGTTTTTATATCGATTTGAAGAGGCGAGAAACGACAAACCTCCACTTGATGCTGCTGGGCAGCTTTGGCTAATTCCGTTACATACTGCTGTTCATTTGAGAAATTTGTCGTCATAATTCCGAATAGCATATAGAGACAAACTCCTTTCTATCATCCTTCATTTTTTAAAGTATGATGAAGCGTACTCATGTAATCAATAAGTGCTTTTACCGATGGTCGTAATTTATCCCTTGTACCATCAAATCGTTTAGAAGGTTTAGAGTTTACTTCAATAATCCATGGATGGAATTGTTCATCAAGTGCCAAATCAATCCCTAACTCTCCTAGTAATC
The DNA here is from genome assembly GCF_036962285.1 of Bacillus sp. JJ634. Lineage (NCBI taxonomy): Bacteria > Bacillati > Bacillota > Bacilli > Caryophanales > Bacillaceae > Bacillus > Bacillus sp. JJ634. The sequence continues at coordinate 13,554 of NZ_JBALMU010000002.1, read as the reverse complement.
CTTCATGTTGTTTATCTAGGGAGTGAGCCGTCTTTTTGGCAAGGTGAGTAAGAGTGTGATAAAGGTGAATGGCCTGCGGGCGATCGAATCGCTCTTTTAAAAACTGAATGCCATTCTTCATTTCTGCTCCGCGTGCTATATTGGAGACGATATGTCCAGTATCACCGATTCGCGCAACCGCAGAGGTTACCTTCCAAACGTCTTCCTTCGTTTGATGAAGGAGTATACGAAAATCGAATTTCTTCTGTTCCCATTCAAGCAATGGGATCCCTTTTTGAATAATAAAGGAGCGTTGCTTGCAAAATTTCTTTAGGTAAAAGAACAGTTCCGCTTCCGATTGAACAAAGTGAGTATCCTGAGTGTTACCTGAATGTTCAAATAGCCAACCTTTCTCCAGTTTGGTCGCTTTGCCAATATGTTTGCCTTGACTTCCGAAAATTGGTTTTACATAAATAACAGCATGATGTTGGAGAAAAGAATAGAAGGCTTCTCGCGCTCCAAGTGAAATGGTATCTGGTAAGTGCGGCTGCAGGCTCTCGTCTTGTACGAGCATTTCATGGACTTCCCATTTAGAAAGAAAGCATGAGTTAAAGAGTGGGATTTTTTTTGCTTGTAAATAGACTGTGAATTGTTCAAAACGATCGGTCCTTTCTAAACGGCGTGAATGAATCCGATTGTATAGTACACTGGGAAATGGAAGAACACAGGGCTCCCAACCGTTTTCGTGGAACCAATAACCTGTCATGACTTCACTTTCAAGCGACTGTAACGTTGTTAAATAAAAGGGGATGCCTAGAGTAGTAGAGTAGGTATGCATCTCTTGAAAAAAAACTTCCATCTCACCAAATGTTCCATCTGTAAGAAGAGATTGATTGGTTAATAGGGCAAGAAATGGGCCAATGATAACGGTTTTAGTGGATGGTAAGAACGTGACGGAGATTGGGTGAGTGAACGGTGGAAGAGTTAAGTATTGTGAAGTGAAACTTGATAATTTGCATTCCCTGCTTGTTGAAGAAAAGGACTCCACTGTTATTTCTATAGAACGTTGACCAGCCTTGAGCGAAAGAGTTTCCCCATATTGAAGCTGCCATTTTGTAAAGGTAGTTTCATCGATATACATCAATGCTTTTTTTTCTTGGATAGTAGATATCAATAATTTAGAAGATTGACCGTTCATGTATATTCCCCGTTTGCACTTAGTTTCGGATGCTTTATAATAAGACAATGGGCAAATGTGGATAACGTATTCTATGTTTTTGGGAAATAGAGTGTGTCTAGAAATCAATACATTTAGCAATAAAAGGAGAAATCATCATGGATTTATGGATGAAACTTGTATTCATGGTTGTGGTAGGTGCAATCATTGGAGGAATTACGAATTTAATTGCTATTAAAATGTTGTTCCGTCCGTATAAAGCGGTGTACATTTTTGGGAAACAACTACCGTTTACTCCTGGTTTAATGCCGAAACGTCAAGGAGAATTGGCACATCAGCTTGGTAAGGTCGTAGTGGAATATTTAATTACTCCTGAGAGTCTGCAACAGCGTATCGTTAATGATACCTCTAAACAAAATATGAAAGAGTTTGTTGGGGCAGAAGTGAAGAAAGTGTTAACGACTGAAAAAAGTATTGCGGAGTTATTAGAACAATATGGGTTAAATCATGTGGGGGAGACGGTAGAGCAGCGTGTACAAGCTTTTGTGCTTGACAAATATGAAGAGTGGATGGCAGCGAATCGCGGCAAAAACCTTCGTCAACTTATCTCACCTGAGCTGCATGAAAAAGTGACGGAACAAATCCCGGAACTTTCTGCTTACATTGTTACGAAGGGGAAAGAATACTTCCGAAGTAAGGAAGGGAAAGCTCGCTTAGAGGCGATGTTGGATGACTTTTTTAAAGAGCGTGGAAAGCTAATTAATTTAATTCAAATGTTTATTGGAAATGATGCTTTAATTGATAAAATACAACCAGAAATTTTGAAATTGTTGGAGCAACGACGTACAACCAATTTTGTAGAAGAACTGTTGCAAAAAGAGTGGGGTCAGATTAGTGAGTGGGAGATTCAAAAAGTTGAAAATCTAGTTGGTCCGCATGAGATAAAACGAGTAGTTATCGAAAAAACATCTGAATGGATTTCAGTGGATGCTGTTATGAACAAGCCGGTAAAAGACGTAGCAGGTCCATTTGTTGATTCAATTGTTGATAAAGCTGTGCCGGCTATGCTGGATCAGTTGGTGAACCGTGTAAGTGAACATATGCCAGCGTTAGTTAAAAGGCTTCGTTTAGACGAAATCGTTGAAGAACAAGTAGCGGCTTTTTCAGTTCAAAAATTAGAAGAAGTAGTTATAGCAATTGCAAAGCGTGAGCTGGCAATGATTACGTATTTAGGAGCGCTTTTAGGCGGGATTATTGGGTTGTTTCAAGGATTATTCGTTACGCTTTTATAGACTAATATGATTCAATACTATTCCCTTCTGAAAAAATAGAGACGACGATTAGTTCGGCTTTATTAGGATGATTATGTTATAGTTGGAAAGATGTAATAATATAATGGACAGGAGGAGGGAGAAACATGAGTAACGCATATGATGCAGCTTATGCAATGGAGCGAGCGATTCGTTCTAGTAATGAATATGTAGAATTAAAACGATTATATGATCTTGTGAACGCTGATCCGGCTTCAAAGGGAATGTTTGATAACTTTCGTAACATCCAAATGATGCTTCAGCAAAAACAAATGATGGGTCAAGAAATTACGCCCGAAGAAATTGAGCAAGCGCAAAAAACGGTTCAACTTGTTCAACAGCATCCAACAATTGCTCAATTGATGGAAGCGGAACAAAGAATGAGTGTAGTGATTGCAGATTTAAATAAAATTATTATGAAGCCTCTTGAAGAACTATACGGTCTTCCTGGTCAAGGATCATAAGCTTGTACTCCCTGCTTTGAATAGTGGGGAGTTTTTTTACGGTCTCCGTTTTGTTCTACTTAGCGTAGTTCATTCATAAATTAGGGTAGACATTACAGATGGGAGAGATCAACATGGTGTATCGTCTATTAGCGGTTAATATTGACGGAACGTTACTGCAGTCAAATGGCCGTTTAAATAAAGTTACGAAAGAGGCCGTTGAATACGTATCCCAAAAAGGTGTGCACATTGCACTTGTAACGAATAGAAATTATTACTCTGCAAAAAAAGTAGCGAAGGCGCTCAAGGTAAATCCAATGATGGTCGCTCATCAAGGGGCTTTTGTTGGAGAGACAATTGAAAAGCCTTTATTTGTAAAGAGGTTGACAGAGGAGCTTACGTTAGAAATCGTCCGATTGCTAGAAACGACATCGTGTCAGATTCAGCTTATTCATGAAAAAGGATCGTTAGGAAATAGAATTCATCTTCCGGAAAAACTAGTAAGTCGAGCTAAAATGACGTTAAATGAACCGAGTATGTTTGCGCAGCAGTATGTAGAAGTGCTCAGTGAGGAGCTTCAAAAAAAGCCGTGTGAACCAATAAAAATCGATATTCAATTTGTAAAAGGAATGGACCAACGAGATATAAAGAGGTTGATTGGAGAGTTGTTTCCGGAAGTAGAAGTGATTGATCAATCCGATCAAAGGCTGATACTTGTACCAAAAGGTGTGTCAAAATGGAGCGGGCTGCTATATTTAGCCGACTATTTAGGAATCAAGAGGCAGGATATTGTCGCCATTGGTGATGGTCTAGATGATATAGATATGATTAATGGAGTTGGTCTCGGTGTGGCGATGGGGAATGCTGCACCAGAAGTGAAGCGAGTAGCTAAATGGGTAACCCGTTCTAATGATGAGAACGGTGTAGCGTACATGTTGAAAGAGTTTTTCCGTAAACAGCCGCCTATTGAATTTTTACAAAAAATGAATATGTTGAAATAACAACAAGCCCTTCACTTAATGAGTGAAGGGCTTGTTGTTTTATGGTTTCGCTTTATAAGATCTTTTGGTTCAGGTATGTGTGACTGTAGTCTCGCGCACCTTTTTAGTTTATCTTAGTTAGCTGCATCAATCACACGTTTCATCGCGTGAATTTGTCCAAGGTGATTAGACTCATGGAATAAAGCAAACGTAAATATTTCCCCTACTGTTTCAAGGCCTAAAAAAGGCTGTGGCAATTTTTCGCTATAGCGTTCTTCTGGAATGGCAAGAATGCGGTTCACTTGCTCTTGCAATTGTTGTACTAATACTTCGACGCTTGGTACGTCCCCTTTCCAATCCGCTGGTTTTGATCCATATCCAAATAATTCGCCATAATTAGCAGGCAAGTGATTTGTGTGAGGATAGCCAAGTAAAAATTGCTCAGTGACAGTTAAGATATGGCCGATATGCCAATGAAGTGTGTTATTAAAGCCCTTCGGTTGGATATCGAACAGCTCCGGATTGATTCCTTCGATTTCACTTAATATTTTTTGACGTGTCAATTGAAGTTGACTGTTTAAATAGTTCATGTGGAAAGTCTCCTTAATTATAATTATTTGAATTAAAACGATTACATAAGTGAAATTATAGCAAGTAGTTTCCTATAGAAGCAAATATTGAGATTGTGAATAATAAAATTTCACTTGAAGTTGTCAGAAAATTGATTATAAGGATATTGAACAGTTTTTGGTTGTTTAAATAAGTTTCATACTTTGTGAGTCCCTTTGAAAATGGAAGGGGCTTTTATTTGATTGGAGGTATATTCCATTTTGATTATTGTAAATTTTACTTGAAAATGTCAGAAAATTGATTATAATGAAGTTATTAATGTGAGGAAAGGTAACGTGGGTGAGTTATATTATTGTGGGTTTTGAAGGGAGGATTCTATGCGCTTAACATCTCGGGAGCAGGAGAAATTGTTAGTTGTAGTCGCTGCTGATTTAGCAAGACGACGTAAGGATCGTGGTTTGAAGTTGAATTACCCTGAAGCGGTTGCTCTGATTACATACGAAATTATGGAGGGGGCCCGCGACGGAAAAACTGTAGCTGAGCTGATGCAGTTTGGAAAAACGATATTAACAAGTGAAGACGTAATGGAAGGAATTCCCGATATGATTCATGATATTCAAGTTGAGGCGACGTTTCCGGACGGGACGAAGCTTGTGACGGTTCATAATCCGATTCAGTAAGGAGAGGAACAGATGATACCTGGTGAATATAGATTGAAAAAAACGCCTATTGTGTGCAATGAAGGCAAAGAAGTAACAAAATTAACCGTAATTAACCGTGGTGATCGTCCGATTCAAGTGGGCTCCCACTTCCATTTTTTCGAAGTGAACGAAGGGTTGGAATTTGAACGCAGTCAGGCGTTTGGTATGAGGTTGAATATTCCAGCAGGAACGGCTGTCCGCTTTGAACCGGGGGATGCGAAGGAAATTGAGCTCGTGGCTTTTAGCGGAAAACGAGAAGTGTACGGCTTAAATAATCAGACCGATAGAAAATTAGATGGGGAGGGGAAAGTGTGAGCCTTGAAATGTCACGTAAGCAATATGCTGATATGTTCGGTCCGACAAAGGGAGATTTAATACGACTCGCTGATACAGAGCTATTTATCCAAATTGAACAAGATTATGCGGTGTATGGTGATGAAGTGAAATTTGGCGGAGGAAAAGTCATTCGTGATGGCATGGGTCAGCACCCGCTTGCATCTAGAAGTGAAGTAATGGATTTAGTTTTGACAAACGCGATTATTCTTGACTATACCGGGATTATTAAAGCGGATATCGGGGTGAAAGATGGGAGAATTGCTGCCATTGGGAAAGCGGGGAACCCGCTGCTTATGAATGATGTGACAATGGTGATTGGAGCCGCTACAGAGATTATTGCTGCTGAAGGGATGATTGTTACAGCTGGCGGCATTGATGCCCATATTCATTTTATTTGCCCGGATCAAATCGAAACGGCGCTTTCGAGCGGAGTTACAACGATGATTGGTGGCGGAACGGGACCAGCCACCGGAACGAATGCCACGACATGTACACCAGGTGCTTGGAATATTCACCGTATGCTCCAAGCTGCTGAACACTTCCCTATGAATCTGGGGTTTTTAGGAAAAGGAAATGCCTCGGCAAAAGAGCCTCTAATTGAACAAATTGAAGCTGGCGCTATTGGTCTGAAGCTGCACGAAGACTGGGGAACGACGTCTGCAGCGATTGATACGAGCCTTACGGTTGCTGATGAATATGATATTCAAATTGCCATCCATACCGATACGCTCAATGAAGCAGGATTTGTAGAAGACACGATTGAAGCAATTGGTGGTCGTGTTATTCATACATATCATACAGAGGGAGCGGGCGGCGGTCATGCACCCGATATTATTAAAGTAGCCAGTTTTCCTAATATTTTACCATCCTCAACAAATCCAACGAGACCTTATACGATTAATACTCTTGAAGAACATTTAGATATGCTGATGGTTTGTCATCATTTAGACCCTGCTGTACCAGAAGACATTGCTTTTGCTGATTCACGTATTCGAAAAGAAACGATCGCGGCAGAAGATATTTTACATGATTTAGGTGTATTCAGCATGATCAGCTCGGATTCCCAGGCGATGGGGCGAGTTGGAGAAGTCATTATGCGCACATGGCAAACGGCAGATAAAATGAAAAAACAACGTGGACGTTTAAGTGAGGAAATGTGTGAAGGCGATAATTTTCGCGTGAAACGATATGTGGCGAAGTACACAATCAATCCTGCGCTCGCACATGGCATAGCGGATGAAGTTGGTTCAATAGAAGTCGGGAAATTCGCTGATTTAGTTGTGTGGGACCCCGCCTTTTTTGGAGTGAAGCCGGATTTAGTTTTAAAAGGCGGAATGATTGCTGCTAGCATCATGGGAGACCCGAACGCGTCTATTCCCACTCCGCAGCCTGTCACATATCGTCCGATGTTTGCCAGCTTTGGCAAGGCCACTGCTGCAACATCCATCACTTTTCTTTCTAGGGCAGCCTATGAAGCAGGCGTTCATCATGAATTAGGGTTAAACAAACTGATTAAACCAGTGAGTAATGTTCGTCAGCTTCAAAAGAAGGATATGAAGTTTAATGGAGAAACTCCTGTCATAGAAGTGGATCCGCAAACATATGAAGTTACAGTGGATCAGCAACTGATTACATGTGAGCCAGCTGAAGTTTTACCAATGGCACAACGATATTTCTTATTCTGAGGTGAAATAGATGATTATTGAAAAAGTAATTGGAAACTTACGTGAGATTGATCGAGCAGGAAGACATCTTGAACGCATTTATTTAGAAAGTGATGCACTTCGTAAAAGAATTCAGCGCGTTAAAACCGATCATGGAAAAGAGTTAGGAATTCGTTTAAAAGGAAATAAAGATTTAGCAGATGGCGACATTCTATATATGGATGAAAAGAATATCATTGCCATTCAAACATTGGCTGATGATGTGTTAGCTATTCAGCCTGTATCCATTGGTCAAATGGGAGAAGTTGCACATCAATTAGGCAATCGTCATTTACCAGCGCAGTTTGAAGGAGACGAAATGCTTGTTCAATATGATTATCTTGTTGAAAAGCTATTGACTGATATGAAGGTTCAATATCGTCGTGAAAAAAGAAAGGTTAAAGAAGCATTTCGTCATATCGGACATGCGCATGATTAAAGAAATCCTTCCGTTAATTCAGCTTTGTGATTCGAACTTTCCATCTGGAGCGTTTTCCCATTCCTTTGGATTGGAAACGTATATTCAAGAAGATTATATAACTACTGTTGAGGAGTTTAAACAGTTTTTACATGTATATATTTTGAAATCATTAACGTATACAGATGGGCTTGGCTGCCGGATGGCCTATGATTTAGCAGAGGAACAGAAACTTGAAGAGTTGTGGGCGTTAGATGAAATCTTATATGCAAGCTGTTCTTCTGCAGAATCACGCGAAGCATCGCGGCGGATTGGCCAGCAAATGGCACGTATTTGTTTAGTGTTATATCCATCTGATACATTGGCTGATTATCAACAGAAGATTAAGAAAAAGCAATGTTACGGCCATCCAGCACTTGTATTTGCGCTTGTATGTTATGAGCTTACTATTTCAAGAGAGTTAGCAGTTATGAGTTGTTTATATGCAGGAGTATCTTCTCTGATCCAAAATGCTGTGCGTGGTATTCCTTTAGGGCAAACAGACGGACAATTATTATTATTATGGGCGCATGAAGTTATCCAATCGGCCGTTGAAGTAGTCGAAGGGCTATCTGAATCAGCACTTGGCCGAACTCAACCAGGTCTCGAAATTGCGCAAATGAGACATGAACAATTACATGTAAGACTATTTATGAGCTAATAGGAAAAGAGGTGAAGAGGTTTGTCTCTGGAGAAAGAGGCAGGCCCATAGTTGATGAAAGATGTTATTAAAATTGGTGTAGGTGGTCCGGTTGGAGCTGGAAAAACGATGCTTGTGGAAAAATTAACAAGAGCGATGGCGAATGATTTTAGTATGGCCGTTGTAACAAATGATATTTACACAAAGGAAGATGCGCTCTTTTTAATGAGAAACGGGGTGCTTCCTGAAACGAGAATTATTGGAGTGGAGACAGGCGGTTGTCCACATACAGCCATTCGAGAAGATGCTTCCATGAATTTTGCAGCAATTGATGAATTGATGGAATATCACCCTGATTTGGATCTTATTTTTGTCGAGAGCGGCGGTGATAATTTAGCAGCTACATTTAGTCCAGAGCTTGTTGATTTCTCGATTTATATTATCGATGTAGCACAAGGAGAGAAAATCCCGCGTAAGGGCGGACAAGGTATGATTAAATCTGATCTTTTTATTATTAATAAAACAGATTTGGCTCCTTATGTTGGTGCAAGCTTAGAAATCATGGAGCGAGATACGTTAATGACTCGTGGAGATAAGCCGTTCTTCTTTACTAATTTAAAAGATGAACAAGGCTTAGACGATGTTGTGAATTGGATTAAATCAGAGGTTTTCTTAATAGGTTTAGAGCAATGAATTGGACGGGACAATTACATTTAACGGCTTCATTAAAAAATGGGAAGACCATTTTATATGATAGCTATTATGAAGGGGCGTTTAAAGTATCTCGTCCCGTTTTTTTAGAAGAGGACTCCCCAACTTATTTTTTGATTCATGTCGGCGGCGGCTATGTAGGCGGGGATCGGTACAATCAATGCTTTCATTTAGAAGAAGGAGCTGTGCTAACATTAACGACCCAGTCAGCGACGAAAGTCTATAAAACGACAGCGTTACCTGCTAAGCAGCAAACAACGATTTTTCTTGAAAAAGGTAGTTTTCTAACGTATTTACAAGATCCTGTCATTGCTTATGAACAGGCAAAGTATATACAAGAAACGACCATTGAAATGGAATCCGACTCTAGCTTATTACTAACAGATATGTACACTCCAGGCTGGTCAGCGACGCAACAGAGCTTTACCTATGATTGGATTCACTCCGATATGACAGTCATTTATGATCGAAGAAAAATAGTAATCGATCACCTCTTATTACAGCCTAAGGATCAACTAGATTCCATCCTCTTATTAGAAGGTTATACCCATTTTGGTTCTCTGCTTTTTATTCATGAAAAGTTGAATGATGCTGCTTTTCATGAATTAGTAGAGGCACTGCATATATTTGAAAATGAGGCGAGAATCGGCCTCTCCCGCTTACCGGTTGCTGGTCTTCTTTTACGGGTTTTGGCCAATCAAACCCAAATAATCGAGCAAATTTTTGCGATTTGTGAAACGATTTTACGAAGCGAAGTGTTGCAAAAAGAAGCTGTTTTTTATCGGAAATATTAAGTTGGTAGAGTATGAGAACAGTTATATGGATTATTCTAGTTCTTCCCAGTTTCTCCTCTGTTGACCGTGTTATCTCGATTAGGTACACTTATCATGGATATTTATTAGAAAAACACGACTTATTGCCCTTAATGGTGAAAGTCGCCGTTTTTTCTTATGCTTTAATCCTTTAAACAAGGTAAACTTTCTTAAAGGATAAAAAAATTAGATAGGTGATTAATTTGCAAATTGCGATACATGGTATTACAGATGAGCGGTTTCGACGACCGCTTCAAAATATAGCTAATTTATTTTTTGAAGAAACAACCATTCAGTTTGGGGAAGAAGAGGCCGCGGAACTAGTTGTTCATTTAGAGTGGCATGTTACAGAGCAAATTACCGTTTCCGCAGTACTGATAGAGCAATCAACGAACAAACGCTTTGAAGCAGCACATGAAGAAATGCTTATATTACCCGCTACAGAAAAAGAACAATTCATGCAAGTGAAGCGTGCGGTGTCACATGCTTATTTACAAGTGCTGCAGCAACTTACGGGTACGATTCAAAAGTGGGGGATTTTGACAGGGATTCGTCCGACCAAGCTGCTTCATAAAAAGCTTCAGCAAGGGTTATCTATGGAAGAAGCGCACGCGGAGTTAAAGGAAGATTATTTAATTTCGGATGAGAAAATTGACTTAATGCAAAAAATTACCGAACGTCAATTAGCGGCTGTTCCAGATTTGTATGATTTAAGAAGAGAAGTGAGTATTTATATTGGGATTCCGTTTTGTCCAACGAAATGTGCGTATTGTACATTTCCTGCTTATGCGATTAATGGACGTCAAGGTTCAGTTAATTCTTTCCTTGGCGGTCTTCATTATGAAATAAGAGAAATGGGTCGTTATTTAAAAGAAAAAGGCATTAAGATTACGACGATTTATTATGGTGGTGGTACACCGACAAGTATTACAGCCGAAGAAATGGATATGTTGTATGAAGAAATGTACACTTCCTTCCCTGATGTCGCCAATGTTCGTGAGGTTACGGTTGAAGCAGGAAGACCAGACACCATTACACCTGAGAAGCTGGAAGTGTTGAAGAAATGGAATATCGACCGAATTAGTGTAAATCCGCAATCGTACATTCAAGAAACATTGAAAGCGATTGGCCGGCATCATACTGTGCAAGAAACGATTGATAAATTCCACTTATCACGCAGCATGGGGATGAATAATATCAATATGGATTTAATTATCGGTCTCCCTGGTGAAGAATTACCGGAGTTTGAAACAACGTTGGCTGAAACGGAAAAATTGATGCCGGAATCCTTAACCGTTCATACACTTTCTTTTAAACGTGCTTCAGAAATGACGAAGAATAAACAAAAATATAAAGTCGCATCTCGTGATGAAGTAGAAAGAATGATGCATGCAGCAGAGAAGTGGACAGCGGATCATGGATATGTTCCTTATTATTTATATCGTCAGAAAAACATCCTCGGTAATTTAGAAAATGTCGGCTACTCATTGCCAGGTCAGGAAAGCATTTATAACATTATGATTATGGAAGAGCAGCAAACGATTCTCGGCCTTGGCTGCGGTGCAGCGAGTAAATTTATTGACCCAGTGACAGGGAAAATTACTCACTTTGCAAATCCGAAAGATCCAAAATCGTACAATGATCATTTTGAACATTATACACAAAAGAAAATTGAAATGTTGGAAGAGTTATTGGATAATGAAAAATCCCAAGCTTAATGCTTGGGATTTTTTGTACTTTAAGAAGTTTCATTTCTTTAAAGGATTAAAGGGAAGATTCAACATCGACTTTCGCCATTGGGATGATAAGTTGTATTTTTGTTGATTTAAAATAAAGTTCGAAGTTTATGAAGAGGGTTGATTATTTATAATAAAGTTTGATAAAAAGATCTATTCTTTAGAGTATTTCTTTGTTCAATAATCGGGCGCTATCCAGAACTGGATAAGCGCTCATTTTTCATTTAAGGTCCATATTGTTGAACAACAGCTTTATAGAAATTTGGATATCTATGTAACAGTTCAGATAATTTCGGTTCTTTTACGTTTTCTTTTCCTAACAACAGCAATCACCAACAAAAACAAAGGGACAATCGTTTGTATCAATAGTGCGTATAGAGGAAAGGTCCCGACAAGAAAACGTTGCAATCCCATTCCATTAGGAATTGACCAAAAGCCGAATGCTACAATCAGGATCCCTAAAGGCCATACAATGGGTCGATAGTCCGGAAGATTCAGCCATTGTGCGGTACCTAAAGCTGCTGCATAATAAAATACAGAAATTTTGACAAACGCCCCTGCTACCCAAATAGCCATGACGACGGACTCTAAATGTTCAAAAAAGTCGGCTATACTGATGTATCGAGATATGTTAAATAAGGGATAAGCCCTAGAGGCAGTCGTTGATCCGAGTACAAAAAGAACGATAAGATTGACTATAATTAACAACATCATCACAGCAAAAACACTTATCATTCCGTATTTCATTCCTTTTTTCTGATCTGCTAAAAAAGGCAGGAGAAAAGTAATCAGAAAAAATTCTGTGAACCAACCACCAGGCACAATCGCACCCTTGATTGGAGGCAACATCCCATTTCCCAATATCGGGAATATGTTCTTAAATTCAAAATCAGGGAATGCTAAAATAATTAAGAGGAGGAGTGGAACTATAAAAACAGGTGAAAATAATTGAGCAACCCTCCCCAATACTTCTAAACCTCCGTGTACCACTAAGGCACAGAGGAATACCATCGATACCATGATCACGCTAATCGGAGTAGTGACTAAAAAAGAGTTAACAACAAATTCTGCGTACTGTCTTATGATAAGTCCTGTGCCCTGGATATAAAAAAACAAGAATAAAATACCAAGAATTTTCCCCGCGAATCGGCCGATGATACGTTCACTGAATTGGATAACCGTTTCTTTCGGATACAATTTGTGCAGTTTATAAGCGATAAACACCGTCACATACCCGATAAGGGACGCCAAAATGGGTGACAGCCATAAATCATTTTTGGCATATTGCGCCGTAACGCTTGGAACCCCAAGAATAGCGGTAGCCACAATCGTAGGAAACATCATGATGGCCATCTGTAGAGATGAGATTTTGCCTTTCTCCATTATCTTTTCCTTCCATTGATTGTTAATTATTTTCTTCAAAGATTAATGTAACCCAAGAGTGTGGAGACTATCCCCTGTAATACCCAAGGTTCGTACAGCTCTTTAAGAGGTCGCTGCCCTTTATTTCTAGTTTCCAGTAAGGTAGATTATGTCACAAAGGGTACTCACTCCTTTTGGACTGATAGTTGCAATTATGATAATTTTCTTATTTCAGAAAAGGGTGCGATAGTTGAAGAAGGATCAGGTGGTTTATAGAAGAAGGTCCGTTTCAGTTATTCCATTAAAGGGCGCATTTCTGTAGCAAGAAATGTGCTCTTCTTAATGAATCGGTCCATTTTGCTGAACAAGAATACATAATCAAAGTCGAATTTTAACAAAGAAGACTTTAAAAAATTTAAATATAGATAAATTTGAATCGAATCCCTAAAAAAGGAAACTATATAAACTAATAGCAATGGTTATATACATAATCAAGGGAGGCTATAAGAGTTAAATTTGGGGTGAAAGGTTTGGGATTTTTAAACTATTTAACAATCATTTTGGAATTTATAGTATTAATCGTAGCGTGGCGTTTCAGCGATTGGAGAAATTGGAAAAAATATTATTCAACCGTGCT
>NZ_JBALMU010000001.1:31177-93995 GCF_036962285.1 Bacillus sp. JJ634 | reverse complement strand
CATTAAGGAGGATGTAGCAATGAGTGATTTATTTAAGATTTTAGAAGAGAAGATCTCTAAAGAAAATGTAAAAATCGTCTTTCCAGAAGGATTAGATGAGCGTATCCTTGCCGCTGCAGCTCGACTTGCCAACGAGAAATTATTAACGCCAATTTTAATTGGAGACATCGAAGAGATTCGGCAGAAAGCGGATCAATTAAAGGTTTCTTTAGAATCGGTAGAATTATATGATCCGAAAAAATATCCAGACATGGATAAAATGATTGCAGCTTTTGTAGAAGTTCGAAAAGGAAAAGTGACAGAGGAGCAAGCGCGCCAAATTCTATTAGATGGAAACTATTTCGGCACGATGCTTGTTCATCTGAATGATGCACAAGGAATGGTGAGCGGTGCTGCACACTCTACAGCTGATACGGTTCGTCCAGCTCTTCAAATTATTAAAACAAAGCCTGGTATTCAAAAAACCTCTGGTGTATTTATTATGGTGCGCGGGGAAGAGAAATACGTATTCGCAGACTGTGCCATCAATATTTCTCCAGATAGCCAAGATTTAGCTGAAATCGCGGTGGAAAGTGCGAAAACAGGTCAAATGTTTGATATTGAGCCACGTGTAGCTCTATTAAGCTTTTCAACAAAGGGATCTGCTGTTTCACCTGAAACAGAAAAAGTCGTTAAAGCTGTACAGCTAGTACATGAGATGGATCCGCAGCTTGTTGTCGATGGTGAAATTCAATTTGACGCTGCCTTCATACCAGCTGTTGCAAAAAGTAAAGCACCGAATTCACCTCTTCGTGGAAACGCTAACGTATTCGTTTTCCCAAGTCTGGAAGCGGGGAATATCGGCTACAAAATGGTTCAACGCCTTGGTAACTTTGAAGCAGTCGGCCCAATTCTGCAAGGCCTTAATCGTCCAGTTAATGATTTATCCCGCGGTTGCAGCGAAGAAGACGTTTATAAATTAGCAATTATTACAGCGGCTCAGTCACTTTAAGTGTTGTGGATAAATTGTGGGTAACTTATTAAAGGGGAGATCAATATGCGTGAGACAGATTCTTTGTTAGTGCAGCGAGAGTGGAGAGTGATTGACCAGTCATCTCTCGGTCCAAAGTTTCATGCGTTGGAGTCCTTTGCGATGGATGATACGCTTTGCGCTTTAGTTGGAGCAGGGCAAACGACCGCTGTTGCTAGAGCATGGGTTCATCATCAAACCGTCGTATTAGGCATTCAAGATACAAAGCTTCCTTTTCTTAAACAAGGTATTGATGTGTTGAATAGACATGGTTTTCGAGCGATTGTTCGAAATTCAGGGGGGCTTGCTGTTGTACTAGATGAGGGTGTATTAAATCTATCATTAGTTTTTCCTGAAACAGAACATCGAATTGATATCAATCGTGGTTACGATACAATGTGGGACTTAATTAGGCTTATGTTTGCTGATTTTGCGGTGGAGATTGAAGCAAAAGAGATTGTTGGTTCTTATTGTCCTGGCAGCTATGATTTAAGTATTGCTGGTCAAAAATTCGCCGGTATTTCACAGCGCCGTATTCGAAATGGTGTTGCTGTTCAAATCTATCTTTGTGTCAGTGGAAGCGGCTCTAAACGAGCACAGCTAATCAAAGAGTTTTATCATGCAGCGCTTGCGGAGACAGAAACGAAATTTACATATCCGGATATTCAACCAGATGTGATGGCATCGCTAGAAGAATTACTCCAAACCCGTCTTACGATATCTGATGTAATAAAGCGCTTTTTACAAGTACTCCAAACACATACTGGACAAGTTCATATGCTACCTCTAACCGTGGAAGAGCAACCATTATTTGAATCTTATTTAATAAGAATTAAAGAGAGAAATGAAAAGGCGATGCCAAAATAAGAAAAGTGGAAGGCATCCGAAGCAAGATACCAAGAAAAGAGAAACTGGCTCGTTTAGATTAATCAAAGAGAAGAGTCACCCGGAGAAAATTTTTTCAGGGTGACTCTTCTCTTTTCTAAAGTGTAGTATTCAATAAGTAGATTTTAATGGCGCGGAATGGAATACTAACAGCCACCATAGCGAAGCAGAGTAAATAAAAAAGACGATCCCCCTTGAATGAATGCTGGAGAATCGCCCTAGAGTCAAATGAACTTCCACGAATTTAGATTATGAATTATTCTTTTTAAAGAAATCTAAAAATGCATGGGAAATTTCAATTCCTTGATAAAAAAGAAAGCTAAATGCTGTAAGTGAAAAGAACCCCATCATTAGAAAACGAATCCACATATATATTCCCCCTTGTAATTTTTTTAAAAAAATCAAGGGGTACGTATTAGATAATTCGCCTGATAAAAAATGGGTGTAAAGAAAATAAGTTTATTGCGGGTTTGAGCTAACAAGACATTGAATGAGATAAAAACAAGAGACAAATAGATAAAGAATTGTAAAATATTTATTGGAGTGAAAGGATGTTTCTTATTATCATCTTTTAAAGGAAGGTCTTGGACGTCCCCATTAAAGGCCGTGATTGCTTTGCTTTCATGCAAATTTAAAGCTTTCGTATTTTCGCTTGTATATTGAGTAATTAAGAAGGACAAAAAGACAAGCAGCAATACGCCATAAAAAACTTTTGTTTTTCTCATCTTTCCATCCCTCCTTAGAAAAGTATACCTTTATTATAATGGCTCTTTGTATATAGGTAAACAGAATATTCTGGAAACTATGGTGTAAAATAGAAACTATTCAGGAAATTTCACAAAAAAGTTAAGTTTCTATATAAGAGAGTGTTGCGTCCCTCCATAGGAATCTCTAATCTAAATCAATTTTGATGATCTCTTTTTTGTTATAATAGCTTATTTCATATGAGTGGGCTAAAATGATTCAAAGATCAACAGTGTCATATAACAAAAAAAGCCAATGTTTTTAAAAAGAGTTCTCTCTCATATAAGAGTCGTGTGTTCTTTTGGGATACACAAGTTTCAAGATTCATTTATATGATAAAAAAACTCTGTTTATTCTCTTCCATATTGTTAAGAAGATAAACAGAGTTTTAGTTATTTTAAACTGCTCATGAGCAGTAGTTTATGTTAGAAGGAAAAGACGTATCTTATTACCGCTACATGTTCAACTTGTTAAATAGGCATAAGAATGTTTATTTGAATACGCTGTTGATCTTTGGATTACGGTCTCACACGCCTTTCAGCTACGCTAAAAGGTAGCTCTAGCTCCATGAAACGAAAGAGAAAGCAGGGGCCAAAAATTATTTCACCAATTAGATAAGAGGATGTCGAAAACCAAATTGGCTTTATATATAACCTTTTTTCTATACTATCGTTCGTTTAGTATACATTCGGATAGTATAAGAAAATCTTGCTCTCTTATTCCGCCATTTTTTCTAAATTTCCATTACGGTCCATTTTAAATTTCGTTGTTGGACGCTCATCTTCTTCTAATAAAACGAGCTTTCGTGCACGGTTCATAATCTTCATTAGAGTTTCATAATCTTCTTGAATTAAGCCCGTATTTTGTTCTAAATGATTAACTTTCCCTTCAAGCTCTTCATTCCGCTTTTTCAATTCTTTAATTTCAAGCTTTAAACGTTCATTCTCTGTTTTTAACACTTCCGCTTGCAGCGTGCGTCCATTCATTGTTTCAAGGAATGAAATGACTGTATCGAGTGTCAGTGTTGTTTCTGTGAGCGCATAACTTTGAACGGTAGTTTCTGCTTGATTGACTTCATAGTTACTAGTTTCTAATGTTAGTTCAACTTCGTTAGGCTCGCTTGTTGGTACAGTAATATCTGCCATAGTAGGAGCGGGTGGCGTATATAGCAATTTCTTCTTGCCGCCTTGGTCTTTTCCTAGAATTCTTTGACGTTGCTTTCGTTGTTTTTTGGCGAGTGATAGAGCTTTATCATAGTTATGACGAACGACTGCATTCCAGCGAAAACCGCATGCAGCTGAAGTACGGTTTAATTTGTCGCCCACCTCTTCAAAAGCATTTAATTGTGTGCTTCCTTCACGAACATGACGTAGTACCGTCTCAGCTAATAATAAATCGTCTTCTTCTGTCCAAGCATCTTGCCGAATTTTCATAAGCGCATACTTCCTTTCTTGTACTATCTAAAAATGATAAATTGATGATATTGAAGTTTAGGAACATTGTTGTATTTTACTAATCAGTTTGGACAGGTTCGGGAAATTTTATTCATAAAAGTTAAAAGGATAGTAGTTTTTATTTGACTGCTTTAGATTGTTACTCTATATATGCTTTTTGTAAAAAGTAGGAAAAGGAGCGTATATTCGGTGCATGTTCACCTCTTGAAATAAACAAGTAGAAGCGGTAAAATACCATTTAGTTGTTTAAATATAAATATAAAGAGTAGATTGTTTATATATAGAAAGGATGGTAAACGAA
Source organism: Bacillus sp. JJ634 (assembly GCF_036962285.1). NCBI lineage: Bacteria > Bacillati > Bacillota > Bacilli > Caryophanales > Bacillaceae > Bacillus > Bacillus sp. JJ634. The sequence goes on along the minus strand of NZ_JBALMU010000001.1, from coordinate 89,602 downwards.
GGATGGCTAATGAATTCCGAGTGTGTGATGACTGCCAGGCAGTTAATATCAAAACTTTGGTACCTCGTTTACAAAAGCTAGATCCGGATGCAAAGATTGAAGTGGGCTGCCAATCCTATTGTGGTCCAGGAAGAAAGAAATCTTTTGCTTTTGTGAATAATCGTCCAGTAGCAGCGCCAACAGAAGATGAGTTAATGGATAAGATAGATAAGAAGCTTAAATAATGTACTGTATCATCATCACCTCGTAGTTGATTGGCGTGGTGATTTTTTATCGCGAATGCATAGATAGGATGCCTCTTTAATAGAAGATTTATTCCAGACTTCTTACAATTTTAGCCGCATTTCTTGCTGTAAAGATAGGCTTTTAAAGCGAAACAAGCTATAATTGATAGAAATGATTTTAAAAAAGAGGGGCGCTTATGAAGTATTCCCATGAAAAATTAATGGAAGAGAAAGTGTTTAAAGATCCGGTGCATCGCTATATTCACGTTCGTGATCGGGTGATTTGGGATTTAATAGGGACGAAGGAATTTCAACGATTGCGTCGAATTAAGCAGCTAGGTACAACTTATTTGACATTTCATGGAGCTGAACATAGTCGGTTTAATCATTCACTTGGTGTGTATGAAATTGTGCGTCGTATTGTAGATGATGTATTTGTGAATCGACAAGAATGGAAGCAGGAGGAACGGCTTCTTTCTTTATGTGCAGCCCTTTTGCATGATTTAGGGCACGGGCCATTCTCTCATTCTTTTGAAAAAGTATTTAATTTGGACCATGAGCAGTTTACTCGGCAAATTATTCTTGGTGATACAGAAGTGAATGCTGTGTTAAAAAAAGTGGCGGAAGATTTCCCGAAAAAAGTTGCAGAAGTCATTGCAAAAACATATGCCAATAAGTTAGTTGTTAGTTTAATTTCAAGCCAAATTGATGCAGATCGTATGGATTACTTGCAGCGTGATGCGTATTTTACAGGTGTTAGCTATGGCCATTTTGATATGGAACGGATTCTGCGTGTTATGCGTCCTCGTGAAGAGCAGGTTGTTATTAAGCAAAGTGGGATGCATGCTGTGGAAGATTACATCATGAGTCGTTATCAAATGTATTGGCAAGTCTACTTTCATCCGGTAACACGCAGTGCGGAAGTGATTTTAACAAAGATTTTACATAGAGCGAAATACTTATCGGAATCAGGCTATACGTTCGCCCAAGAGCCTGTCCATTTTTATTCGATGTTTAACGGACATGTGACGTTAGCGGATTATTTAAAAATGGATGAAGCCGTGATGCTCTATTATTTTCAATGCTGGGAAAATGAAGAGGATGCTATTTTAAAGGATTTATGTAGTCGGTTTGTAAATCGTAAATTGTTTAAGTATGTGGAATTTCACCCATCAAATGAACAGATGAATAAGTTAATGGAATTAAATACGTTATTTAAAAAAGCGGGCATTGATCCCGAATATTATCTCGTAGTCGATTCTTCATCCGATTTACCCTATGATTTCTATCGTCCAGGTGAGGAAGAAGAGCGTTTGCCGATTCATCTGTTGAAGAATAACGGAGAGATTCGTGAATTGTCTCGTGAATCACAAATTGTCGATGCTATTTCAGGTAAGCGCAGAACGGATCATAAGCTATATTTCCCTGAAGATTTATTGCGCGATGAATCGACAAAGAAAATTGTAAAAAGACAAATTCGAAGACTATTGGATTTGCCGGAATAAGATAGGAACATTTGGGTAAGGAGTGATGAGCCTTGTTTAAGGATCATGCGAAAATTATAAATGCTATTTCTGTTGCAGGAGAGATTTCAGGCCGGAAAAAATTGCAAAAGATCGTATATATTGCGAAAAAGCTATCATTTCCCTTTCAAGAGAAATATCAGTTCCATTTCTATGGACCGTATTCGGAGGAACTAACATTACGAATTGAAGAGCTATGCAATATGGGCTACTTAAATGAAGTAAGAGAAAAAAGAGCTGGGTATTACCAATACTGCTATTCCATTACAGAAGCGGGTCGTGCCTTTTTATCGATGCAGGAAGTGGAGATGCCGATGTTAGAAGAGTGCTTGCTAGATATGAACGAACAAAATGCACGCTTTTTAGAGCTTGTTTCTACCGTATTATTTTTTGATACGCTAGAAAAAGATGAAGTAATCGAGAAGATCTTCACATTAAAAAGTAAGCAAAAGTATACGCTTGAAGAAATTGATGAAGCATATGCATATATTGAACAGTTACAAGAGAAAGCTAAGCTGAGCTAACAGCTTAGCTTTTTCTCTATGTATAGAATAAAAAAGCGGAACTAGCTTGTTCAAATCACGTACCAAATAGGGTGCTGATGGCTCCTGTCTTTTTCACAGTGACCTAGCCAGTAGAGCTAGATACCAAAGCGTGTCCGAGAACTTTACACTTTTCTATCCTTTTATAGATCGCTTTTACGAACGCCTGCGACAGCTAGGTGGTTTTTAGACATTTCTTCGATAAAAATCGTTACAGCTTCTGCTGGTGCTCCTGTTGTTTCTGAAACAGCTGCAGTTACTTTTTCTACTAATGCTTTCTTTTGCTCGTCTGTACGGCCTTCTAGCATTTTAACAGTTACATATGGCATATAGTTTCCCTCCTTTCCCAATATGATTGTAGTGTTTCATATCATAGAAGAAATTGCAACAATCTGAAAACAGAGTTTTTTCCCTTCTCAGTGATTTCCTGTATACTAGGGGTATAAAATAATGGGGGAGAAACTATGGATGGATTTTTTAGCGTTTGACTTAGAGCAGTTGCCATATGTCATCGTCGCTCTGTTAATTGCTTTTACCGTACATGAATTTGCCCATGCTTATGTGGCGTATAAGTTTGGTGATTTAACAGCGAAAAATGAGGGGCGAGTGACGTTAAACCCGGTTTCACATTTAGATCCAGTCGGTACGATTTTTATTTTGCTGTTTGGATTTGGATGGGCGCGACCGGTTCCTGTGAATCGTTTTTATTTTAAAAATCCACGTCTAGCAGGAATTTTAGTATCTTTTGCTGGTCCCTTTAGTAATTTAGTGGTCGCGAGTATAGGGTACTTTGTTTGGTACGGATTGCTTGCTGCAGGAGTAGAAATATCTCCATTGATTGTCCCGTTTTTTGAAATGCTTATTTGGCTGAATCTCGTGTTGTTTGTCTTTAATTTGTTGCCGTTTCCTCCTTTGGATGGATATCGGATTATTGAAGACTTAGTTTCGGCAGATATGCGGGCTAAATTAACGCAATTTGAACAGTATGGCATGTTAGTATTTTTAATTATCGTTCTTACCCCGCTCAGTCATTATACGATTGATCCACTATTTCAAACGGTACTGCCGTTTATTTCGGGTACATTAAGTCAATTTTTTAGCGGTATCTTTTTTTAAGATAAATATGGATGGAGGAGATTAGACGAATGGAAGAACAACAAAAGAAAAAGGTCGGTTTTAATATTATCAAAAACGATCCTACAGAGGGACATGGCGGATTTGGTGCAGGCGTATTAACGCTTGATAATATTTCACCAGTCATTATTGATGTCGAAGCTGGAGAAGCGGAAGTAGATATTGGTGCGATGCATGCGCGCAGTGCGGTAGAACGCGGCATTAAGTTTTTAACTTCTAAAGAGGAAGTCCCAAATGCTAAACCATATTGGCTCGTCTGGGTTACGATTGAAGTAGGTCCAAACGGTCCGCTATATGCAGGTGTGACGGCTTGTGAAATGACGGTTGACCGCTCGATTCGCCGTGGATACAAGTCGTTGCCAGAGCATGTGAATAAAATGGATAAATCATTGAAACGTCATATTATGGTCGAGCATATGGACGATAAATCGAAAAAGATATTAGCCGATTATTTACAGAATCATGATGCAGGTATGTGGGAGCGTTCTGCAGAGCAATTAAAGCAGGATTTAACGGTTGGATAATATAATTGTGATAAATATAAGAACGAAAAAACCTCGCAGTCATTGAATTGCGAGGTTTTTATTAAGGAGAACTGATTAAGCCGTTTCCGCTTTTCTCGATGTCTAGCTCCAACGGCTAGCTCGCTGTGAAAAAGATGACAGCCCTCGAAAGGCAAAGAACGCCTTCCAGGCCTTTCCCTATTTTCTTCACGAGCTGGTCAAGCCGTTTCCGCTTTTCTTAGCCCCAAGGTTTTAAAATCCACTTATACCAAGGTTTTTTTGCTGGTTGTTGTTCTTTTGGTGCATCACCTTTGAAATGCTCTGGACAGTATTCTTCTGGCTCTGTTCCTTTGACAAAGTAGGTTAAACGGGAATTGGAGCAGCGTTCGGACGCAATTTTTCCGCTTTTTGGATCGATATGGAGACCGATGACGTTGCTTGTTTCTTTAAAATATTTTACTGGTTTATCTTTAAGACTTGCTTCCATAAAGGTAGCCCAAATTTTCTTGGCGTATACCTTTTCGGCTGGATTTTCAATTTTTTTTGCTTGATCATATCCTGTCCATACACCCGTAACAAGCTGTGGTGTGTAGCCAATCATCCAACTATCTGTAGAGGTGGAACCGGATTTTCCAGCGTACACGTGCGTTAATTGTTTACTAATCGTGCTGCCTGTTACTTTGGTATAACCGTTAAGCGTTTCATCAAAGACGCCTGTTAGCATCTGTGTCATGACAAAAGTTTGATCAGGGTCCAGCACTTGTTCGTTTTCTTTTTTATATTGAAATAAAACATCGCCTTGGTGATTCTCTACTTTTGTAATGAAAACTGGTTTTACCTTTTTCCCGCCATTAGCAAATAAGCTGTATGCATTGACCATTTCTATGATACGTGCTCCCGATGTTCCTAATGCAAGCGATGGTACGACCTCCATCTTTGATGTTAATCCAAAACGTTTAGCGGTATCGCGAAGTACTTTTTGTCCAAGAAACAAATGTGTTTTCACCGCATAAATGTTGTCTGATAAGGCAATAGCTTGAGCAAGCGTAATTTCTGAGTCAGCGTACTGATGGTTGTAATTACTTGGTGAATACGAGGATTGGCCCTCGTCAAATTTAAATGTCGTTTTTTCACTCATTAAAGTAGTCGAAGGTGTGAATCCATTTTCTAATGCAGCATAGTAGAGAAGCGGCTTAATCGTAGAGCCCGGTTGACGAATCGCTTGTGTAGCTCGGTTGAAAGGTGATTGTTGATAATCTCTTCCTCCTACAAGCGCTGTTACTTCTCCCGTTTTGGGCTTCATCGCCACGAGTGCTCCTTGAATGTTGGAGGACTTGGTGATGATTTTTTCAAATGCTTCTTCTGCTAATGCTTGCTGTTTTTCATCTAATGTTGTATACACACGTAAACCGCCAAGCTCAATAGTCCGCTCATCGATTCCTAGCTCCTTTTGCAGCGTCTGCTTGACGGCGTCCTGAAAATACGGAGCCATTTTATTTGTAACAATTGTATGTTCACCTTTTAAGGATAAAGGAGCTTGGAGAGCCTGTTTTTGTTCTGCTTCAGAAATGTAGTTTTTTTGTACCATTGAATGTAAAACAATGTTTTGACGAGTTTTTGCTTTCTCTAGATTTACAATCGGAGAGTAGCTGCTTGGCCCTTTTGGAATGCCAGCCAGAATGCTAGCCTCAGCAAGAGTGAGTTCTTTTGCTGTTTTTCCAAAATAATATTGACTGGCTGCCTCGGCCCCATAAGCCCCATGTCCATAATAAATTGTATTTAAGTAGCCTTCGAGAATTTCTTCTTTTGAATAATTCATTTCCAGCCGAATCGTATATAAGGCTTCATTCCATTTTCGCTTCCATGTTTTATCGTGATCGAGAAAAAGATTTCGAGCATATTGCTGAGTAATCGTACTTGCTCCCTGGACTTTTGCTCTTGCTTTTAAATCTGCTATAATGGCGCCGCCAATCCGCTTTACATCAAAGCCTTTATGCGTATAAAACTGTCGATCCTCCACTGCGATAGTCGCGTTAACAAGCTCTGGTGAAATGGAGTCAATCGATACCCAATAGCGTTTTTGACCATTATTGGTTTCTCCGATGACTGTCCCGCTTTCGCTGTAATAAAGGGTAGATTCCGGGACGGCCAATGGAGGCGGGCCAAGGATTTTTGCATAAATGAGCAGAGACAGAAGCATGATAAATAGAAGGATTATTCCGAGTGTTGCTAGGATTAGAAATGCTCGCACATACTTTCCAGCCCTTTTAAATCGCTGAAGTGGTATCACTTCCATTGCTTTGCCTCCTTATTAAAAAGTTTGCTAAGTAAGGTGAATCATCTATCTATTATTTATTATGGAAAAAAAAGTATTTTTTAAACGTGGTAATTGTAAATAGAAAAGATTTATCTTGCAATTTTGCTAGATTCGTCTATACTTTTTCTAGCTAAAGACAACAGCAACCGGTTCATTTCAATAAATAGATGCGGAAAGGAAGCGAATAAATGAGCATTTGGTTTACCGAGAAACAAACTGAGAACTTTGGTATTACGATGAAAGTGAATCGTACTTTACATACAGAACAAACCGATTTTCAAAAGTTAGACATGATTGAGACCGAAGAATGGGGCAACATGCTTTTGCTTGATGATATGGTTATGACTTCACAACGTGATGAGTTCGTGTACCATGAGATGGTAGCCCATGTGCCGTTATTTACGCATCCAAACCCGGAAACCGTATTAGTTGTAGGAGGTGGAGATGGCGGGGTAATCCGCGAAGTATTAAAGCACCCAAGTGTGAAAGAAGTAACACTTGTGGATATTGACGGGAAAGTAATTGAATACTCTAAGAAGTATTTACCGGAAATCGCTGGCATGTTAGAGGATCCTCGTGTGGATGTACAAGTAGGGGACGGCTTTCTGCATATTGCCGAAAGTGAAAACGAATATGACGTTATTATGGTAGATTCTACTGAGCCTGTTGGACCAGCTGTAAACCTATTTACAAAAGGTTTCTATGCAGGTATTTCGAAAGCATTGAAAGAAGACGGTATTTTCGTGGCTCAGTCTGATAACCCCTGGTTTAAAGCGGACTTAATTCGTAACGTACAACATGACGTAAAAGAAATTTTCCCCATTACAAACTTGTATGTAGCGAACATCCCAACCTATCCAAGTGGTCTATGGGCATTTACAATCGGTTCGAAAAAATACAACCCGCTGGAAGTGGCGGATGAGCGTTTCCATGAAATTGAAACAAAATATTATACAAAAGAACTTCATAAAGCAGCTTTTGTATTACCTAAATTTGTTCAAGATTTAGTAAAATAAACGAGAGTTTTTTAGAAACTTCTATAGATATCATATTTAAAAGAACGAAGGCGGGGCGGACGAAACAGAGCTTTGCTCATTTTTAAAGCTCAATCTGGTTTTTAGTAAATCCGGTGTTTAGTTAGCTAACTTGGCAAAGTTCCGCCCCTTATTCGTTGAGGAGGCCGCAAAGATGCGTTTTGATGAAGCTTATTCAGGCAATGTATTTATTAAAAGTCACCCTAGTTATGAAGAATCGGAAGCAGTCCTTTATGGAATGCCAATGGACTGGACTGTTAGCTTCCGTCCTGGTTCTCGTTTTGGTCCAGCACGTATTCGTGAAGTATCAATCGGTTTAGAAGAATACAGTCCTTATTTAGATCGAGAATTAGAAGAAGTGAGATTTTTTGATGCAGGGGATATTCCGTTGCCGTTTGGAAATCCGCAAAAAAGCATTGATATGATTGAAAGCTATATCGACGGATTACTTGAAGATGGTAAATTCCCGCTTGGAATGGGTGGTGAGCATCTTGTGTCTTGGCCGGTCATTAAAGCAATGCATAAAAAGTATCCGGACATGGCGGTTATTCATATGGATGCACATACGGATTTACGCGAAGATTATGAAGGTGAGCCGCTTTCACATGCAGCAATCATCCGTAAAGCAGCTGATTTAATCGGTCCAAAGAATGTGTATTCTTTCGGCATTCGTTCCGGCTTAAAGGAAGAGTTTGAATGGGCGAAAGAGCAAGGTATGCACATTTCGAAATTTGAAGTTCTAGAGCCATTGAAAGAAGTATTACCGAAGCTTGCAGGTCGTCCTGTCTATGTAACCATTGACATTGACGTATTAGATCCTGCGCACGCACCAGGTACAGGTACAGTTGATTGCGGAGGCATTACATCGAAAGAATTATTAGCGTCGATTCACGCAATTGCTGGTTCAGACATTAAAGTGGTAGGCTGCGACTTAGTCGAAGTAGCACCTGTTTATGACCCCTCTGAGCAAACAGCTAACACAGCAAGTAAGCTGATTCGTGAAATGATTTTAGGCTGGGTTCAAAAAAAATAATTATGATGTGTATCAAAACTCTACAAAGACTTTTGTTTCTCTGTAGAGTTTTTTTATATAAAGCTCGTTTATTTCGCGTGAAATCGAAGTTGAAACTTCGCTTCAGAATCTTTATACTTAAAAAGTTAAGGATGACGCTATGAAGGAAGTGTTTTTTTGTCTCTTCATCATATAAATAAACAAAAAGTTAAAGTAACTCTCCAAACAAAAATCACGTTTGGTCAAGATACAGAAACGTATGAACTCATTACCTTTGGGACAAGTGTGTACAAAGGAGATACGTTATACATTCAATATGCCGAAGAAAACGAAGCGGGTTCGACAAATACAACAGTTAAGCATAAAGAAAATGAAACATTACTGCTTAGAAGCGGTGTGTTTAAAATGCGTCAAGTATTTCGTTTAAACGAATTAACGGACGGCTACTATGAAAGTATATATGGCCGGCTTGGAACGCAGACGAAAACGAAAGTACGCAGTTATCATTGGGATGAACAAGCAAGAGAAGGGAAGCTTATGTTGCGTTATACATTACAGATGCAAGGAAGCGAGCCTGGGCAATATGAGATGAAGATTTCTTATAAGGAGGAAACAGCGAAATGAACGTTGTAGAACAAGTGCAAGCAAAGTTAAAAGAAGAAATTAAAGCAGCTGTCTTAAAAGCTGGCCTAGCAACAGAAGAACAACTGCCAGATGTTATTTTAGAATTGCCAAAAGATAAAGCAAACGGTGATTATTCAACTAATATGGCGATGCGCCTAACAAAGACTGCAAAAAAAGCACCAAAAATGATTGCGGAAGAATTAATTGCGAACTTCGATCAATCTAAGGCATCAATTGAAAAAATTGAAATTGCGGGCCCAGGTTTTATTAACTTTTATATGAATAATTCATATTTAACGGAGCTTATTCCGGTTATTCTTGAAGCGAAGGATGCTTACGGTGCAAGCGATTTTGGAAAGGGCGAGAAAATTCAGGTAGAATTTGTTTCAGCAAACCCAACTGGTGATCTACACCTAGGACATGCTCGTGGGGCAGCTGTAGGGGATTCATTATGTAATGTGTTAGCGAAAGCAGGCTATGATGTATCTCGTGAATACTACATTAATGATGCTGGGAATCAAATTAATAACTTAGCTCTTTCGGTAGAAGCGCGTTATTTCCAAGCGTTAGGCATCGATAAAGAAATGCCTGCCGATGGTTACCATGGGGAAGATATTATCGGGATTGGGAAAAAGCTTGCTGAGGAGTTTGGCGACAAGTATGTGAATGTGGATGAACAAGAACGTTTCGATTTCTTCCGTGAGTACGGTTTAAAATATGAAATGGCTAAATTAAAGCAAGATCTTGAAAACTTCCGTGTCGGTTTTGATGTATGGTATTCAGAAACATCTCTTTACCAAGATGGAAAAATCAATGCTGCACTAGCTGTTCTAAAAGAAAATGGTCATATTTATGAGCAAGACGGAGCAACTTGGTTCCGTTCAACGGAGCTTGGTGACGATAAAGACCGCGTGTTAATTAAACAGGATGGTTCTTACACGTATTTAACACCAGATATTGCTTACCATCGCAATAAATTAGAGCGCGGTTTTGAAACATTAATTAATATTTGGGGAGCGGACCATCACGGATATATCCCGCGTATGAAAGCGGCTATTGAAGCGCTAGGATACAATCGTGAGCAGCTTGAAGTGGAAATTATTCAGCTTGTACATTTATATAAAAACGGCGAGAAAATGAAAATGAGTAAACGTACAGGTAAAGCTGTGACGATGCGTGATTTAATTGATGAAGTCGGTTTAGATGCAACGCGCTACTTCTTTGCAATGAGAAGTGCCGATACGCATATGGATTTTGACTTGGATCTAGCTGTTTCTCAATCAAATGACAACCCAGTATACTATGCACAATATGCGCATGCTCGTATTTCAAGTATTTTGCGTTCAGGTGTGGAACAAGGCATTAGCTTTGAAGGAGTTACGGATTTCACTGCGGTTTCTTCTGAAAAAGAAATTGAACTGTTGAAAAAGCTAGGAGAATTCCCTCAAGCTATTGCAGAAGCAGCTGATAAACGGATGCCGCATCGCATCACGAACTATATTTTTGACTTAGCATCTACATTCCACAGTTTCTATAATGCGGAGAAAGTATTAGATGCAGATCAGTTAGACAGAAGTAAAGCACGCTTAGCGCTTGTTAAATCTGTTCAAATTACATTGAAAAATGCCCTAGCACTAATCGGTGTATCTGCACCGGAGAAGATGTAAAAAAGAAAAGCTGAAGCGGCTCGACCAGCTCGCAAAGAAAAACGGACAAACGATTTCGATGTTTGTCCGTCTTTCTATTTCCATATAACACTGCCGCCACTTACTCTTTTAACACCGCGAATTTTGGTTATGTCTTCAACTAACTGCAGCATCGCTTGATCCTTCATTTTAGCCTCAATCATGAAATCCACATCTTGTCCAAGTTCTTTTAAAGCTTTGAATAAGGGTTTAAGAAACTCAATATCCACAAAATCAGCATGTGAGCGAAAGGCTGTTTCTGATTTTGGAGAAGAAATATGAATTTTCGGTACTACATTCATATGCTTCCAAGTGGAAAAAACATCATAAAGTAAGTCTGTAAGCGGCACCTCACATAAATTGGCCATATGATGATGATAGTCAAATACAAGTGGAATTTGTTCCTTCTGACAAATATGGAACGTTTCGAGTGCGGTATACGTTTTATCGTCATTTTCTAATGTCATCTGCGCTTTTACTTGTTGGGGAAGCTGTTTTAGATTTTCATGAAAACGAGCAGTAGCTGCAATCTTATCCCCATAGGCGCCGCCGACATGAATATTGATATAGGACTGCTTTTCTATGCCCATTGCTTCAAGCATTCGATAATGAAAGGTCATATCTTTTACTGCATTTTTTGTTATGTGTAGCTGCGGGCTTGTAAACAGCGTAAATTGATTAGGGTGGAAGCTAACACGCAAAGCATGCTGGGTAATCCAATCGCCGAGCTCCTTCCATTCTTGTTCAAACGGAGTGACAAAGTCCCACTCAATATCAGGATGTGTCGCTAATGGAACAATTGAACTCGAAAGACGATAGAGTTCAATTTGATGAGCGGTATTGTAATATAAAATACGCCGTGTATTTTCGATATTTTGCTTCGTCACGTTAAGCAGTTTTGCCAGCCCTTCTTCTTCACCTAGAGTTGTGAATCGCTTAAAGGTCAAAGTTTTAGCAGGGGAGGCCTCCCATAAACAAGTAGCATTGGCCACATAACCGAAGCGGATTTTCATCTATGATCCTCTCCCTTTGTTAGGTTATGCTAAAAGGCGAGGCTGTTCCAAAAGTCATGAAAATGGCTTTCGGGACAGCCTTCCCGTTTAGTTGAATAATCATTTTTCTTATATAATTACTTTTACTGTCCTCAAAGAGTGTGTTTAAGGACAAAGTTCTAGAAATCCGGCCAGGGAATGTCCTTCATTGGAGTCATGAAGGACAAAATCCAGGAATCCAGCCAGTAAAATGTCTTTCATCAAATCCATGAAGAACAAAATCCAGAAACCCAGCTAGGAAAACGTCCTTCATTAGAATCATAAAGGAAACCCCCGCTGATGGAAGTTCCCATTTATCAAAAAATGGTGTAACAAAGCGATTTATAAAAAGGGTGATAAGCAAAAAGCGATTGCTTCTTTTAACTTGTGGAATGCATTAGGTTTTTTATAAGCTTTCTCGTTAATTGGGGCGGATTCAGTAATGTCGACTTCTACATACTTTTTGGTCTGTTCAATCGATATGGAATCGAATAGTAAAGCATTAATTTCACTATTTAAAAATAAACTTCGCTTATCGAAATTGGAAGTTCCGATATCGCTAATTTGATCGTCAATCAGCATCACTTTTGCATGATAGAAGCCTCTATGAAATTGTAAAATGGTGGCTCCTTCTTTTTCTAATACACGAAAATACCGATAGGAGGCTTCTTTAACCAAAATATGGTCCGTTGTTTTCGGAACAATAATAGTTAGAGCAACGCCTTTATGAAGCGCTTGTCTTAGTTTATTAAATAATCTTTTACTTGGAATAAAGTAAGGCGTACCAATCACGATTTTTTCTTCTGCCTGGTCAATAAGATCCAGGAATGTTCCTTCCACTCCCCAGCCATCTGTTACGATTAGCTGCTGTTTTTGGGTACCAGGCGAAAGTGGTGGAAAATAATCTGAATGTATGCGTAAATCCTCTTTTGTAGCCATATACCAATCGGTTAAAAATGTACTTTGCAAATCCTGGACAGCTTCACCCTTTATTTTTATATGATAATCTCGCCAAGGGTTTAGCTTGTTATCTTGATTGACATATTCTTTTGCAATATTTAATCCGCCTACATATCCAATTTTTCCATCAATTATGGTAATTTTTCTATGGTTCCGTCTTTGTAATGTATAAAAAAAGAACGGAAATCGCGGTTTGAAACAATAGGAAAAATGTACACCGCTTTGTTTTAATTCCCGAATGATTTGTTTAGACAGCTTATGGGCACCTATCCAGTCTACTAGCAAACGAACTTCCACATTGCTTTCAGCCTTTTGCTTCAAAAGGGAGATGAATTGCTGACTGAACTGATCATTTTTAATAATATAAAACAAAATATGAATATGTTTTTGGGCATGTTCAATTTCTGTAAATAAGTCATAGAACAGCTTTGGTCCTGAATTAAAAATTTTGATATTGCTTCGACGTAGCGGATACGTTTTTTTCTTCGTTTTTTTTCGATGTTGTGCTTGGCCCCACTTATAATCAATCCACAATAGAATAAGTATGATCAAGATGATGAAGGCTATCGTTCTAGCGATTTCCAACGATATTTCCCCTTTTTAACCAATTTTTATTTACCAATAATCCTTTAAGGTAGGTGAAGTGCAACGTATGAAGAACACAGAGTAACTTTCTCATTTATTGATTTTTTCCAAAAAAACCATTTCATAACCAAAGAAAAAAATGTAAAAAATTCAAAAAAGTGATTGACTGAATGCTCATTCATTATATAATAGAGGTAACATATAATTTCTTAAAAATACCATTTATACAAAAAAACAGAATATATGGTATTTTTAAAATGTGTAAAATATGCAAAAGGGGGCGGAGTGTAGAAATGAATGGCTTACTGTGGATTAACTTAATTGCCACTCTACTTGTAACCGCTTACGGGGTAAGTTTGTTTGTCTACTTGTTAAAGACACGAACGGCTTATGTGAAGCTCGGTAAGAAAGTAGAATTTGACAATCGTGTAAAAGAACGACTCGAAAAAGTTAAAATCAACGTTTTTGGGCAAAAAAAGCTATTCAAGGATAAAAAGAGTGGTATCATTCATCTTTTTCTTTTCTATGGATTTATTCTTGTTCAATTTGGCGCGATTGATTTCATTATTAAAGGAATTAAGCCAGGGGCTCATTTACCATTGGGGCCTGTGTATCCAATCTTCACTTTCTTTGAAGAGATTGTTACGCTAGCAGTGCTTATCGCTATTTTTGCTGCTTTTTATCGTCGTTATATTGAAAAGCTAGTTCGTTTAAAACGAGGGTTCAAATCAGGCTTAGTTGTTATTTTTATCATGGGGATTATGATTACAGTTTTACTAGGAAATGGAATGGCAATGATCTGGCATGGGCATGAAGCTGCATGGTCAGAACCTGTTGCTTCCAGTATTGCCTTTTTGTTTGGCTGGATGAGCGAAACGGCGGCTATTACAGTTTTCTACATAGCTTGGTGGTTGCATCTGCTTATTATTTTAACGTTCCTAGTATATATTCCACAATCTAAGCACTTCCATTTGATTGCTGGACCGTTGAATGTATATTTGAATCGTTTAGATAATCCAGGAAAGTTGAAAGCAATTAATTTTGAGGAAGAACCAGAAGATGAAGAAGCGGAAGTGTATTACGGTGCGAAACGCATTGAAGATTTTACGCAACTTCAACTTGTTGATTTATATGCTTGTGTAGAATGCGGGCGCTGTACAAATATGTGTCCGGCAACAGGAACAGGAAAGATGCTGTCTCCGATGGATATCATTGTTAAAATGCGTGATCATTTAACGAATACAGGAGCTGTTGTAACAGGTAAGCAGCCGTGGGTTCCAACTTTTGTTTTTGGAAACGCGGAAGGAAACCAATTGGCAACAGCAGCAGCGAATTCAATTGGTGCTCAAGAATCAGCTGCAGCAGCAGAAGTATATTCGAGAAGCTTAATTGGTGAGGTTATTACAGAAGAAGAGCTTTGGTCATGTACAACATGCCGAAACTGTGAGGACCAATGTCCTGTTATGAATGAGCATGTAGATAAAATCATTGATATGCGCCGTTATCTAGTGTTAACGGAAGGTAAGTTAGATCCAGATGCACAGCGTGCGATGACGAACATCGAGCGTCAAGGGAATCCGTGGGGCTTGAACCGTAAGGAAAAAGAAGACTGGAGAGAGCTGCGTGACGATGTTCATGTACCGACTGTGAAAGAAGCGAAGAAAGCTGGCGAAGAATTCGAATATTTATTCTGGGTTGGCTCTATGGGCTCTTACGATAGCCGCAGTCAAAAGATTGCCCTTTCTTTTGCGAAACTGCTAAATGAAGCGGGAGTAAAGTTTGCTATTTTAGGAAATAAAGAGAAAAACTCAGGTGATACTCCACGCCGTTTAGGAAACGAGTTCTTATTCCAAGAACTTGCAAGCAATAATATTGCTGAGTTTGAGAAGAATGAAGTGAAGAAAATCGTAACGATTGATCCTCACGCCTTTAATATTTTCAAAAATGAGTACCCGGATTTCGGCTTAGAGGCAGAAGTCTATCATCATACTGAACTATTAGCGAAGCTTGTTCAAGAAGGGAAACTTGTACCGAAGTATGAAGTAAACGAGAAGATTACATTCCATGATTCTTGTTACTTAGGTCGTTACAATGAGGTCTATGACCCGCCAAGGGAGATTTTAAAATCGATTCCAGGTGTTACGCTTGTTGAAATGGAGCGGAAACGTGAAACAGGTATGTGCTGTGGTGCAGGCGGCGGTTTAATGTGGATGGAAGAAGAAACAGGACACCGTATTAATGTTGCTCGTACTGAGCAGGCTTTAGCGGTTAATCCATCAGTTATTAGTTCTGGATGTCCATTCTGTTTAACAATGTTGTCTGATGGAACAAAAGCAAAAGAAGTCGAAGAAAATGTAAAAACGTATGATGTAGCAGAATTATTAGAAAAATCCATCATTGGTGAATCCACAACTTTAGTGTCTTAAACAGTGGAATACCTGCTTCAATGGTCTATTGAAGCAGGTATCCACCAACTACTAACGATCTATCAGATTGCAATGTATGTTGAAAGTGTAATGAAAAACGTATAGGCCCATTTTTTATGATGTCATTTTGAGCGAGCGTTCAGTCAGTTAATTTTCGGAATCTTTATAATATTTCGGAGGGGAATGATTTTAATGGGTAAAACAGTCATTGTGAGTGGAGTTCGAACACCAGTTGGAAAGTTTAACGGTGGATTAGGCAGTTTAAAAGCGTCAGAACTTGGCGGGATTGTAATTAAAGAAGCGCTTGAGAGATCAGGTGTACCGTTTGATCAAGTAGATGAAGTTATTATGGGAAATGTATTACAGGCAGGGCAAGGTCAAATTCCGTCCCGACAAGCTGCTCGTGCTGCGGGCCTTCCTTGGGATATTAAAACAGAGACGATTAATAAAGTGTGTGCTTCGGGACTTCGAAGTGTTACACTAGCCGATCAAATTATTCGCTCTGGGGATGAGGAAGTGATTGTGGCAGGTGGTATGGAATCGATGAGCAATGCTCCGTACTTCATTCCAAAAGCGAGATGGGGTTTGCGCATGGGGGATGCTGAATTAAAAGATTCAATGACTCATGACGGATTAAGCTGCAGCTTTACGGGTGTATCTATGGGAACATATGGAGACCAATTGGCAGAGGAATTCAAGCTATCCCGCGAGGCTCAGGATGAATGGGCATATCGCAGCCATCAAAAAGCCATTGAGGCTATAGAAGGCGGCATCTTTAGAGAAGAGATTGTACCTGTTGAAGTTCCGATCCGCAAAGGCCAACCGATTTTGATTGAAAAGGATGAGTCACCTAGAAAGGATACTTCACTTGAAGTTTTAGCTAAATTAGCACCGGCGTTTAATAAAGAAGGAACGATTACAGCAGGGAACGCTCCAAGTGTGAATGATGGAGCAGGTGCTCTTGTATTGATGAGTGAAGAACGGGCAATGAAAGATGGAAAAACGCCTTTTGCTTATATTGTTGGTCATGCTGAGTTATCAATGGAAGCGAAGGATTTCCCAAAAGCACCGGGCCTTGTCATCAATAAGTTGTTAGAGAAAACAGGAAAATCCTTAGAGGAAATTGACTTGTTTGAGATCAATGAAGCCTTTGCAGCAGTGGCACTTATTACTGAGGAGATTGCAAAGGTTAATCCAGAGAAAGTGAATGTCAATGGAGGGGCCGTTGCACTAGGTCATCCGATTGGAGCAAGTGGCGCCAGAATCATTATCACCCTTATGCATGAGCTAAAGCGTCGTGGCGGCGGGTTAGGAATTGCAGCGATTTGCAGCGGTGGCGGTCAAGGGGATGCTGTTTTAATTGAAGTACCAAAACAAGATTAATAGATTACTAATAATGGAGGCATACAGTCATGGCAATTAAAAGAATAATGGTCATTGGAGCGGGGCAAATGGGTTCAGGTATTGCCCAAGTATGTGCAATGGGTGGCTATCAGGTTATTCTACACGACTTACAAGAAGCTTTTGTAGAAAAAGGTCTGGCTACTATTACAAAAAATCTAGCTCGCCAAGTAGAAAAGGAAAAGATTACTGCAGAATTGCGAGATGCGACTTTATCAAGATTAACGCCATCAACTGATCTGCAAAATGCAGCAAATGTTGATTTAGTTATTGAAGCAGCTGTAGAAAATATGGAAATTAAGTCAAAGTTGTTTGCACATTTAGATCAAATTGCTCCAGCACATGCTATTTTAGCAACGAATACATCATCATTACCGATTACAGAAATTGCTGCTGCGACAAAACGTCCAACGCAAGTGATTGGCATGCATTTTATGAATCCAGTTCCTGTTATGAAATTGGTAGAGATTATTCGCGGGCTGGCAACTGCTGATGAAGTATACGTGACAATTGAAGAAATGGCTAAATTATTAGGTAAAGTTCCAGTAGAAGTCAATGATGCTCCTGGGTTTGTGTCGAACCGCATTTTGCTGCCAATGATTAATGAAGCCATCTATGCCTTGTATGAAGGTGTAGCGACAAAAGAAGCCATTGATGATGTCATGAAACTTGGTATGAATCATCCAATGGGGCCATTAACACTTGCTGATTTTATTGGCTTAGATACATGTCTATACATTATGGAAACATTGCACGAAGGCTTCGGTGATGATAAATATCGTCCATGTCCACTGCTGCGCAAATATGTAAAAGCAGGTTGGTATGGCAAGAAATCAGGACGTGGCTTTTACGAGTATAACTAAGTCTTGCATTTGATTTTTAGTGGGAGGAATATTCATGAAACTGCAATTTACGGAAGAGCAACAAATGATGCGGAATATGGTCCGTGATTTTGCTAGAGAACATATTTCTCCGTTTGTAGCAAATATGGAAAATGGTGAATTTCCGCGCGAGATTTTGTACAAAATGGGGGAGCTTGGTTTGATGGGTATTCCCATCCCGGAGAAATACGGCGGGGCTGAAATGGATTTCATGTCCTATATTATTGCGATTCATGAGATTTCAAAAGTAAGCCCAACAATCGGCGTTATTCTCTCTGTACATACGTCAGTTGGTACAAATCCAATTGTTTATTTTGGTACGGAAGAGCAAAAGCAACACTACGTACCGAAGCTTGCTTCAGGTGAATGGCTTGGCGCTTTTTGTTTAACCGAACCGAGTGCAGGCTCAGATGCTGCAAGTTTGAAAACGAAAGCGGTAAAGGAGGGGGATTTTTACCGCATTAATGGTTCGAAAGTGTTTATCACAAACGGCGGAGAGGCTGATGTATACATTGTTTTTGCTTCGACTGATCCGGCCAAGGGCAGTAAGGGAATCTCAGCCTTTATTGTGGAGAAAGGAACACCTGGTTTAATCTTCGGCAAAGATGAGCATAAGATGGGACTTCATGGTTCGAGGACTCTTCAATTATCGTTTGAAGATATGCGAATCCCAGCGGCGAATTTGCTTGGTCAAGAAGGAGAAGGGTTTAAAATCGCCATGGCCAACCTCGATGTCGGGCGAATTGGAATTGCTGCTCAGGCACTTGGGATTGCCGAAGGAGCCTATCAACACGCTGTGCAATATGCAAAAGAGCGCATTCAATTTGGAAAACCAATTGCCATGCAGCAGGGCATTGGCTTTAAGCTAGCTGATATGGCGACAGCAATCGAAGCATCTAGACTACTAATCTATCAAGCTGCATCTCTGCGCGCACAAGGGCTGCCATGCAGCAAGCAAGCTTCGATGGCAAAGCTGTTTGCTTCTAAAACAGCGGTGGAAGTGACAACTGAAGCTATTCAAGTGTTTGGTGGTTATGGATATACGAAGGAATATCCTGTGGAACGTTATTTCCGTGATGCAAAAGTAACAGAGATTTATGAAGGAACAAGTGAAATTCAACGAATGGTTATTAGTAAACATCTATAAAAAATCACATTTATTGGGGGAAAAGATTATGCAATTTAAATTAACAGAAGAACATGAAATGATTAGAAAAATGGTTCGCGATTTTGCGTTAAATGAAGTAGCTCCAACAGCAGCTGAGCGTGATGAAGAAGAGCGTTTTGATCGCGAAATTTTTGATAAAATGGCGGAGCTTGGTTTAACAGGTATTCCTTGGCCAGAACAGTACGGCGGTATCGGCAGCGATTATTTAGCATACTGTATTGCAATTGAAGAACTATCAAGAGTATGTGCTTCTACAGGTGTTACACTATCTGCACATACATCACTTGCAGGTTGGCCGATTTATAAATTTGGCTCTGAAGAACAAAAACAAAAATATTTACGTCCAATGGCGCAAGGTGAAAAAATTGGTGGGTACGGTTTAACAGAACCAGGTTCAGGTTCAGATGCAGGCGGCATGAGAACAACAGCTAAACTAGTTGGCGATGAATATATTTTAAATGGCTCTAAAATCTTTATCACAAATGGTGGTATTGCGGATACATATGTAGTGTTTGCACTAACAGATCCAGAATCTAAACAAAAAGGAACAAGTGCATTTATCGTTGAAAAAGACTTCCCAGGCTTCAGCGTAGGGAAAAAAGAACAAAAATTAGGTATTCGTTCGTCTCCAACAACAGAAATCATTTTTGAAGATTGCCGTGTACCAAAAGAAAACTTACTAGGGCAAGAAGGTGAAGGCTTCAAAATTGCGATGATGACACTTGATGGCGGTCGTAATGGAATTGCTGCTCAAGCAGTTGGAATCGCACAAGGAGCAATGGATGCTGCAACGGATTACGCGAAAGAGCGTGTTCAATTTGGAAAGCCAATTGCTCTTCAACAAGGAATTGGTTTCAAATTAGCGGAGATGGCAACAAACATTGAAGCAGCTAGACTATTAACATACCAAGCTGCATGGTTAGAATCTGAAGGTCTACCATACGGGAAAGAATCTGCGATGTCTAAGCTATTTGCAGGTGACACAGCTATGAAAGTAACAACAGAGGCTGTTCAAGTATTTGGCGGGTATGGTTATACAAAAGATTATCCAGTAGAGCGCTATATGCGTGATGCGAAAATTACTCAAATTTATGAGGGAACACAAGAAATTCAAAAGCTTGTTATCTCAAGAATGGTGACAAAATAAATAAAATGAGTGAGCAGTTATCCGGCTGTAAGCATAGTGCCGGGTAACTCGCTTTATAAAGGAGAGGGAGGATGGAGAAGAGAGAGGTTCATGCATCTGTTAAGGATGAGCGGCTTGTCGAGAAGCGACGGAGGCAAATGATTAAAGGTGCTGTAACTCTTTTTCGTGAAAAGGGCTTCCATCGAACAACTACTCGAGAAATTGCTAAAGCGGCCGGGTTTAGTATTGGCACTCTTTATGAATATATTCGCTCAAAAGAAGATGTCTTATATCTCGTGTGCGATTATATTTATGAACAATTTCAAGAAAATTTACAAGAAGAATTTCATAAAAGTGACGGCACACTTGAAGGGTTAAAGCGATCGATTGCTTACTTCTATCAATCTATTGATGAAAGACAGGATGAAGTGCTTGTCATGTATCAAGAAGTGAAAGCACTGACAAAAGATGCTTTATCCTATGTATTAAAGAAGGAGCTTGAAATGGTCTCCATATTTGAGCAACTGATTCAACAATGTGTCGACAAAGGTGAAATTGAATTAAATGAAAAAGAAGTATATCTCATGGCTCATAACATTTTTGTACATGGGCAAATGTGGAGTTTCCGCAGATGGGCATTGAATAAAACGTACTCTTTAAAAGAGTATATTGAGCTTCAGACGGAATTAATGTTAAAAGGTATATCGAACAAGGAAGGTATCGAATCTAAAACATTTTAATGAGGGGGAGTCCCATGAGTGAGATAGAAGTATATAAACCAAAGAACCATATTCGTTTTGTTACAGCATCTAGTTTATTTGATGGTCATGATGCATCGATTAATATTATGAGACGTATTTTACAATCGAGCGGAGTAGAAGTTATTCATCTAGGTCATAACCGTTCTGTTGAGGAAGTAGTCAATGCGGCAATTCAAGAGGATGTACAAGGAATTGCGATGTCTTCCTACCAAGGCGGACATGTTGAGTATTTTAAATATATGTATGATTTGTTGAAGGAAAAAGGAGCATCGCATATTCGGATTTATGCGGGTGGCGGAGGCGTTATTATCCCTCGCGAAATTAAAGAATTGCATGACTATGGAATTGCAAGAATTTTTTCACCTGATGATGGGCGAGAGTATGGCCTTCAAGGGATGATTAATTTAATGCTTCAGGAGTGTGATTATCCAACAGTTCAATCGCCATTGCAAAATCGTTTAGATCAGCTGTTGAGTGGCGATGTAAAAGCAGTTGCGCAATTTATTACCTTTGCTGAGAATAAGCTTGATACTGTTTGCGAATCAGCGGCTACAACAGAAAGCCTCCTTGAACAAATTAAGACATCTGAGCAAGCGGTTCCGGTTCTCGGTATTACAGGAACAGGCGGTGCAGGAAAAAGCTCCTTAACAGATGAATTGATTCGTCGTTTCCTTAATGAAGTACCTGATCGAAGAGTTGCCGTTCTTTCGGTTGACCCGACAAAGCAAAAAACAGGCGGGGCTTTACTGGGTGACCGAATTCGAATGAATGCCATTTTCTCAGATCGCGTTTATATGAGAAGTTTAGCTACTCGAAACTCTAGAACAGAGCTTTCTTTAGCTATTAAAGATGCCATTTCAGTTACAAAAGCAGCTGGATTTGACTTAATCGTCGTAGAAACGAGCGGTATTGGTCAAGGTGATGCTGAAATTGCAGAGATTTGTGATGTAGCAATGTATGTGATGACGAGCGAATTTGGAGCCCCTTCACAGTTAGAGAAAATTGATATGATTGATTATGCTGATTTAATTGTTATTAACAAGTTCGAGCGCAAAGGTTCAGAGGATGCGCGCAACCAAGTTCGTAAGCAGTATCAAAGAAGTCGTCAGGAGTTTGACCGTGATTTAACGGATATGCCTGTCTATGGTACAATTGCTTCTCAATTTAATGATGAAGGAACAAATGCCTTATTCGCTGCATTAATTGAAAAATTAAATGAGAAAACAGGTGTACAATGGAGCACTCGTTTTTCAAAGAAAGCGGAAGTTCATAAGCAAGACGTGATTATTCCAACAGATCGTCGTTACTATTTACGAGAAATTAGTGAAACGGTTCGTTCATATCATAAGCAATCAGAAGAACAAGCTAGAATTGCTCGAAAAGTATTCCAGCTAGAAGGTGCGATAGCAGCTGTTCAAGATCGTGAGAACAATGAAGGCGTAATCGCTGCTCTCGAAGCATTGAAAGAAGAAGCGGTCTCTCAATTAACTAACGAATCCAGGAAAGTTTTAGCGGGATGGCAAGCACTTAAAGAACAGTATGCAGGCGAGAAATTAGTCACGAAGGTCCGTGATAAAGAAATCGTGACACAATTGCAAACGAAAAGTCTTTCGGGTCTGTCCATTCCAAAGGTTTCGCTTCCAAAGTATGAAGATTATGGTGAAATTTTACGTTGGGTTTATCGTGAAAATGTACCAGGTGCTTTCCCTTATACGGCTGGGGTTTTCCCGTTCAAACGTGAGGGAGAAGATCCGAAACGTCAATTTGCTGGAGAAGGGCCGCCTGAACGAACAAATCGTCGTTTCCATTACTTATCGAAGGATGATGATGCGAAGCGATTGAGTACGGCTTTTGACTCCGTGACTCTTTATGGAGAAGATCCAGATTATCGTCCAGATATCTTTGGGAAAATCGGGGAAAGCGGTGTTAACGTTTGTACGTTAGATGATATGAAAAAATTATATGATGGCTTTGATCTTTGTCATCCATCTACATCGGTGTCAATGACAATCAATGGGCCTGCACCAATTATTTTAGCGCTATACATGAACACAGCCATTCACCAACAGGTAGAGAAAAAGGAGCAAGAGCTAGGTCGTAAGTTGACGGAGCAAGAATATGCAGAAGTAAAGGCATATACATTGCAAACGGTACGTGGAACGGTTCAGGCTGATATTCTAAAAGAAGATCAAGGACAAAACACATGTATCTTCTCTACAGAGTTTGCGTTGAAATTAATGGGTGATATTCAAGAGTATTTTATTAATAATAAAGTAAGAAATTACTATTCTGTATCCATTTCAGGGTATCATATTGCAGAAGCTGGAGCGAATCCAATTTCTCAGCTTGCCTTCACGCTTGCAAATGGTTTGACATATGTCGAATATTACCTGAGCAGAGGCATGAATATTGATGACTTTGCACCAAACTTATCGTTCTTCTTCTCTAACGGGCTTGATCCGGAGTATACAGTAATTGGGCGTGTGGCACGCCGAATTTGGGCAACGGTAATGCGCAATAAGTATGGAGCAAATGAACGAAGCCAAAAGCTGAAGTACCATGTTCAAACGTCTGGTCGCTCACTGCATGCTCAAGAAATTGATTTCAATGACATTCGAACGACTTTACAAGCGTTAATGGCTCTTCAAGATAATTGTAACTCATTGCATACAAATGCATATGATGAAGCGATTACAACGCCAACGGAAGAATCCGTTAGACGTGCTATGGCTATTCAAATGATTATTACGAAAGAACATGGTCTTTCTAAAAATGAAAATCCGCTGCAAGGAGCGTTTATTGTCGATGAATTAACGGACCTAGTGGAAGAGGCTGTTCTTCAGGAGTTCGATCGAATTAACGATCGTGGCGGCGTGCTAGGAGCAATGGAAACACAGTATCAACGTGGGAAAATTCAAGAAGAGTCGATGACCTATGAAATGAAGAAACATAGTGGGGAATTACCAATCATTGGTGTTAATACGTATTTAAACCCAAATCCTCCTTCTCTTGAAGAAATCGACAGCATGGAGATTGCTCGAGCAACGTACGAAGAAAAAGAAGGTCAAATCTTAAACCTTCGAGCTTTCCAAGAAAGAAATAAACCTCTATACGATGAGGCAATCAACCGTCTAAAAGCAGCAGCGCTAAATGGAGAAAATCTTTTCGCAGAGCTTATGGAAACGGTTAAAGTTGCAAGCCTTGGCCAAATTACCCATGCTTTATATGAAGTTGGCGGAAAATATAGAAGAAATACGTAAAAGGGAGGAAGGTTGTCGAACATGTTCGACAACCTTCTTTTATTGTTGATTCATCAATCCTGTCCATCACATGGTCTTAAGAAAAGGCGTACGAAACCTCGATTCCGCACGAAATGAGCCAAAAATCAACAGCGTTCTATAACAAAGTAAAGAAAAGAACAAGATGGTATTTCATTATATACCATTCGTTTAGTAGACTTTTCGATTATAATAGATGATAAAACAGGGAATACCCCATTTGGGAGTTGAGAAATGTATGAGACTGCTTATGATGATCATTGGCTGTGTGTTCACTTTGTTTGTCTGTATCACATTATATGAACATCAATTAGGAGCGATTGCCTTTCTAATTTTATCGATTATTTGTTTTGCAGCAGCTTATCGTCAAAAAAATGTAAAATAAGAGGAATACAATAGGAAAAACTGTGAAAGTATTTAGATTGAACTAGCATAAACCTCTGCAATTTGTTTATAATGGTTTATATGTTTAGCTAGAGTTGTACATATTAGTTCTAGTTAAATAGTTGATTAAAAGGTTAATTAATACTATTATTCAAAAGTCAACAACGTCATATAACAGATTCTATAAAAAATGGAATGATTAAGTGGAGTTTTTTAAATAGAGAAGGGAAGTGTGTCATTTGAGTTTACAACAATATTCAAAAGAACAATTAGCGGAAATGTCGTTAATTGAATTAGCATACGATTTATTAGTAGAGAAAAATGAGCCAATCTTTTTTAATGATTTAGTGGCAGAAATGGCTGCATTAAAAGGTGTATCAAAAGAAGAACTTGCGGCTAAAATTGCTCAGTTTTATACAGATTTAAATGTAGATGGTCGCTTTACTTCACTTGGGGAAAATCGTTGGGGATTAAAAATTTGGTATCCAGTGGATCAAGTAGAAGAAGAAGTTGTACATACAGATAAACCGAAAAAGAAAAAGAAATCGAAGAAGGCTGCAGCTGCTGTGGTTGACGGTTTCGATGAATTGGATGATGAAGATTTAGAATTTGATGAAGATCTTGATGATTTAGCAGAAGATCTTGATGATAGTGAAGATGACGATCTTCTTGATGATGACGATGACTTAGATGATGATCTTCTTGATGACGTAGACGAAGAAGACGATTTGGATGAAGATTTATTAAAAGATGAAGAATTTGAGTTGGACGAAGAAGACGAAGAAGAGGAAGAAGAAGAAGTATTCGAAGATGAGGAAGATAAAAAGTAAAATAATCGGACTTGACTTTTGATGACGAAATTTGTAGAATCATTTTTGGGCTCCTTAAAAAGGACACAATGATAAATGATATCGCTCCCTTACAATAGTAGGTGGAGCGTTTTTATTTTTGGGTGTATTTTTTATGAGACTTTCGTTTGTTATGCCTTTTCACTAGATGAAATAGGTTAAAAAATGAATGGCGCTATATAACACAGTGTAATTGTCTTGTACTGCTTGGTCTGTAATGGGCTGAGTAAGTTAGTATAGGTAAAACAAGAGCTGCTAGTATATGTACAGCTTTTAATCGGTAATGGACTACAGATGATGGAATGAACAATGACATCATTTTTTTATTTTTTCAAATGAATTTTTTAAAGAAGTAGAAACTAGGTAGGAAGCCGAGTGGAAGTTGTAGGATGAACAGAGGGTGTGCGCGTTGCTGGGTAAGCATCTGAGCAGTAATTAAATCAACAGCATTGGTTGATAACTTTAAGAGGAGGACATATCATGACCAAATATATTTTTGTAACAGGTGGAGTAGTTTCTTCCCTAGGTAAAGGGATTACAGCTTCTTCTTTAGGGAGACTTTTAAAAAATAGAGGATTAAATGTAACTATTCAAAAATTTGATCCATACATTAACTTGGATCCAGGTACTATGAGTCCGTATCAGCACGGAGAAGTATTCGTAACAGATGATGGAGCAGAAACAGATTTAGACTTAGGCCACTATGAGCGTTTTATCGATATTAACCTAGGTAAACATAGTAACGTAACAACAGGTAAAATTTACTCAACGGTGTTGAAAAAGGAACGTCGCGGTGATTATTTAGGTGGAACAGTTCAAGTTATTCCACATATTACAAATGAAATTAAAGATCGTGTTTTCCGTTCTGGAAAAGAAACGAATGCTGATGTTGTTATTACGGAAATTGGAGGAACTGTAGGGGATATCGAGTCTCTTCCATTCCTAGAAGCGATCCGTCAAATTAAGAGTGATATCGGTCGTGATAATGTAATGTACATTCACTGTACGCTTGTTCCATATATCAAAGCAGCGGGTGAATTGAAAACAAAACCAACTCAGCATAGTGTAAAAGAACTTCGTAGTTTAGGTATTCAACCAAACATTATCGTCGTGCGTACTGAGCAACCTATTTCACAAGACATGAAAGATAAATTAGCGTTATTCTGCGATATTGACAAAGATTCTGTTATTGAATGTCAAGATGCAGATACACTATACTCAATTCCACTTTCATTGCAAGAACAAAACATGGACCAAATCGTCTGTGACCATTTGAAATTAGATTGTGGTCAAGCTGATATGGAAGATTGGAAAGAGCTTGTAGCAAAAGTAACATCTCTTACAAAGAAAACAAAAATTGCTCTTGTTGGGAAATATGTTGAATTACAAGATGCTTACCTTTCTGTTGTAGAAGCATTAAAACATGCCGGCTATTCTTTCGATGCGGATGTTGAAATTGATTGGATTAACTCTGAACATGTTACGAAAGAAAATGTGGCAGAATTGCTTCAAAGTGCAGATGGTATTCTTGTTCCAGGCGGTTTCGGTGACCGTGGAATTGAAGGGAAAATTGTGGCGATTGAATATGCACGTGTCAATAAAGTTCCGTTCCTTGGCATTTGCTTAGGTATGCAGCTAGCATCTATTGAGTATGCGCGCAACGTATTAAACTTACCGGATGCACATTCAGCGGAAATTAAGCCAGAGACAAAAAATCCAATTATCGACTTGCTTCCTGAACAAAAAGATGTGGAAGATTTAGGTGGAACGCTTCGTCTTGGATTATACCCATGTAAATTGACAGAAGGAACAAAAGCGTTTGAAGCATATAAAGAAGCTGTTGTTTACGAACGTCACCGTCATCGCTATGAATTCAATAATGAATATCGTCCACAGATGGAGAAAGCTGGTTTTGTCTTCTCTGGTACAAGCCCAGACGGACGTCTAGTAGAAATCGTAGAGTTGACAGATCATCCTTGGTTTGTGGCATCACAATTCCATCCAGAGTTTATTTCACGCCCAAATCGCCCGCAGCCGCTATTCCGTGACTTTGTTGGCACGGCATTACAACGCAGCGAAAACGCGTAAAAAATAACAAGAGGCTGTCCAATTGGGCAGCCTCTTTGTCTATTTGTTCTCAGGAGGAATTCCGCTGATTCACTGATACTCCTGTAAAATTTCCTCTATGGTGAATTTAATACCATGGTAAGCGAATAAAGCGATTAATAAAGTAGGGTAGCCGACTCGATTGCCTAATTCATCTGGAATTAATCCTCGTTGTACGCGTAAATCAATATGCACATCAGCGAGTGTAGCGAGAGAATCGTCTTCTGCTTCAATAACGGTCGATACAGCAACAAAAGGAATGTCTGCTTGTTGTAATCGTTGTGCTAATCGAATGGCTTCCGGGTCGTTAGAGAATCGACTGAACAATAAGAAACGGTCTTCAGAGCCGAGTGTTAGTGCTTCATCAAGATGATAGACCTTTGCTGCAGGTAAAGGTTCAACACCACTTAAGGCCTCTTTCGTTATACCGTCCATTTCTTCGAATCCATATATATAAATGAATCCTTCACCGATAACGGCTTGAGCTAAGAGCCGGGCAGCATCTTCTATATGAAATTCTTCATGGTCCATCATTTTTTTAAATAACCCATTAATTTGAGTAGAAAATATTTTCAACATGGAGTATGTAAGCTTCCTTTCATTTTTTCTTTTCATACTATCAGAAATTGCAGTTTTTCACGAATTGAATGATTTTGTCTGTACATTATGGAGAAAAAGGATAAAATAGTGATAAATGTTAATGTATATTACTAATGTGCTAATGCAGGAATTTTATCATTATTAGCGAATTATGAAGCGAGAGAATAGTTTATACGAAAAACTCAGGAGATAAAGAAGAGGTGGTAGTATGGCGGGGAAAATCTTAATTGTCGACGATCAATTTGGAATTAGGATTTTGTTAAATGAAGTTATGGTTCGAGAAGGGTATGAAACTTATCAAGCAGCAAATGGTGTACAGGCGCTCGAAATCGTTCACCAACATGATCCTGATTTAGTTTTATTAGATATGAAAATTCCAGGTATGGATGGCATTGAAATTTTAAAACGAGTAAAGAAAATTAAACCCGAGATTCGGGTGATTATTATGACAGCTTATGGAGAACTCGATATGATTCAGGAAGCGAAGGAATTAGGAGCTATTACTCATTTTGCTAAACCATTTGATATTGATGATATAAGAAAAGCTGTCCGGGATTATTTACCGATTCAATCTAATTGATTCGACAATGTTCAATAAGTGTTTCCCATGAGGATGAAACGGTGTATGGACATGTTTTTAGCTCTTTCTAACCATAACAACACGGCTGTCCTTATGAAAAAGAACAGCCGTGTTGTTATGAAAAGCAGTTTCTCACGTCTTTCAAGATGCCGGAGCGGAAATAAGCAAACAACAAAATATAGCCTAAAAGTAAGTAAATAAACATGGGGTATTTGTTGCTGTTTTTTTCATGTATTGATATGCTAAAAGAGAAAAAACATGAACTCTAAGCGATTGACCAGAGTCATTTAAGGGTATAGCTAGAGATTGGATACATGTTGTAAAAAACACTTAGATTTTTATTTACATAGGAGGAACAAACATGCCTTTAGTTTCAATGAAAGAAATGTTGAACAAAGCACTTGCAGAAAAATACGCAGTGGGGCAATTCAACATTAATAATTTAGAATGGACACAAGCCATTTTAGCTGCGGCAGAAGAAGAAAAGTCTCCGGTTATTCTAGGAGTATCTGAGGGAGCTGCCCGCTATATGGGTGGATTTAAAACGACTGTAATGCTTGTTAAAGGTTTATTAGAAGATATGAATATTACAGTTCCTGTTGCGATTCATTTAGATCATGGATCAAGCTTTGAGAAGTGTAAAGAAGCAATCGATGCTGGCTTCACATCTGTCATGATTGATGCGTCTCATCACCCGATTGAAGAAAATATTAGTACAACAAAGCAAGTGGTAGAATATGCACATGCACGTAACGTATCTGTAGAAGCGGAAGTAGGAACAGTTGGCGGACAAGAAGATGACGTTGTGGCTGAAGGTGTTATTTATGCGGATCCAAAAGAGTGTGAACAGTTAGTAAAAGAAACAAATGTGGACTGCTTTGCTCCAGCACTTGGGTCTGTTCATGGCCCTTATAAAGGTGAACCAAACCTTGGATATAAAGAAATGGAAGAGGTTCGTGATTTAACGAAAATTCCATTAGTGCTGCACGGTGGTACGGGCATTCCTACGAAAGATATCCAAAAAGCGATCTCACTTGGAACATCTAAGATCAATGTAAATACAGAAAATCAAATCGTCTTTACGAAAGTAGTTCGTGATATTTTGAATAAGGATGCAAAAGTATACGATCCTCGTAAATTTATCGGACCTGGACGTGAAGCGATTAAAGAAACTGTTATTGGAAAGATTCGTGAATTTGGTTCGAACGGAAAAGCGTAATCTTTTTTAATAATCCATCTTATGTCCTTTCATGCAGGAGTTACGTTCATTTAGCATGAAAGGACTTTGTTATCAATTACTTACTTATTGGAGGCTTACTCATGAAATTTTTTATTGATACAGCAAATATTGAAGAAATTCGTGAAGCACATGCTTTAGGGATTTTAGCAGGTGTAACAACGAATCCATCACTAGTAGCAAAGGAAAAAGGCGTTTCGTTTCATGAACGTTTAAAAGAAATTACAAGCTTAGTGAAAGATTCTGTATCTGCAGAGGTTATTGCTCTTGATTTTGAAGGAATGATGAAGGAAGCAGAAGAGCTAACGGCCATCGCTCCAAATATCACGATTAAAGTGCCAATGACTCCAGACGGTTTAAAAACGGTAGCGGCTCTTTCGAAAAAAGGAGTTAAGACAAATGTTACGCTTATTTTCAGTGCCAACCAAGCGCTGTTAGCGGCTCGAGCAGGAGCTACTTATGTATCACCATTCCTCGGTCGTTTAGATGATATCGGACAAAATGGTTTACAACTCATTTCAGACATTGCAGATATTTTTGCTATTCATGATATTCAAACGGAAATTATCGCAGCATCTATTCGTCACCCAATGCATATTACAGAAGCTGCTTTAAAAGGTGCGCATATTGCGACAGTTCCTTATAAAGTTATTCTACAATTATTCAATCACCCGCTAACAGACAAAGGGATTGAAGCATTTCTTAAGGACTGGAGCTCACGTACAGAACAATAAGAGTCTTTCTCGCTAAGCCATGGTATTTTGTGCGATTTTTATATAATCGTATAGAAGTCATTTTGACGTAGTCGCTTAGTTTAGGGAAATCGTATACGGGCAACTACGCTTCAGGTTACCTAAAAGCGAGCCAATCGACGAGTTTTCTTTTTATTTTTTCTTAATTTCTTACATGAATTTGCCAATTTTGTACACACTAATAAAATGAAAAAATAAATTTGTCGATTTTTGCACATGTCAATTGGAAAAAATAACTATTTAAAATATCTTCTTCAGTGCTTAGCGTAGAAGGGAGTTTAATATGGAAAAATTAAAAATAGCTGGCGGTTATCCTTTGAAAGGAAGCATTCGTGTAAGCGGTGCTAAAAACAGTGCAGTTGCTCTAATACCTGCAACTATTTTAGCGGATTCTCCTGTGACGATTGAAGGGTTACCAGATATTTCGGATGTGCAAACATTACAAGCGTTAATGGAAGAAATCGGGGGACAAGTTCGTTTTGAAGATGGAGAAATGACGGTAGATCCTAGACAGATGGTTTCTATGCCATTACCAAACGGGCGTGTGAAAAAGCTTCGTGCCTCTTACTATTTAATGGGGGCTATGCTTGGGAAATTTAAAAAGGCTGTTATCGGTCTCCCTGGCGGCTGTCATTTAGGTCCTCGCCCAATCGATCAGCACATTAAGGGATTTGAAGCACTAGGGGCTAAAGTAACAAATGAACAAGGTGCCATTTATTTGCGAGCAGATGAATTAAAAGGAGCTCGTATTTACCTTGATGTCGTAAGTGTTGGGGCTACGATTAATATTATGTTAGCTGCTGTTTTGGCAAAAGGAAGAACCGTGATTGAAAATGCAGCAAAAGAGCCGGAAATCATTGATGTTGCTACGTTACTAACGAACATGGGTGCCAAAATTAAAGGAGCGGGAACGGATATTATTCGCATTGATGGAGTAGAGCATCTGCATGGTTGTCGCCATACGATTATTCCAGACCGAATTGAAGCGGGAACGTTTATGATTTTGGCAGCAGCCGTAGGGGAAGGGATTTTAATCGATAATGTGATTCCTCAGCATCTTGAATCTGTTACAGCTAAACTTCGTGAAGCAGGTGTTCAGATTGAGGTGGCAGATGACCAAATGTTTATTTCACGAGGAGAGGGATTGAAAGCTGTTGATATTAAGACGCTCGTATATCCTGGTTTTCCAACGGACTTACAGCAGCCATTTACCTCTTTATTAACGAGGGCTAACGGTTCAAGCATTGTCACAGATACGATTTATGGTGCTCGCTTTAAGCATATTGATGAACTTCGTCGAATGAATGGGAAGATTAAAGTCGAAGGAAGATCCGCAATTATTGACGGTTCTGTTCAGTTGCAAGGTGCGAAGGTCAAAGCGAGCGATTTACGAGCAGGTGCTGCTCTTGTTATTGCAGGTCTTATGGCCGAAGGGGTAACTGAAGTAACAGGACTTGAGCATATTGATCGTGGATATAGTCATTTAGTAGAGAAGCTTTCGGGACTCGGAGCGACTATTTGGCGTGAAAAAATGACGCAAGAAGAAGTAGAACAGCTAAAAAGCTGAATTCTTCTCTTATTGTGTTATCGTATATGATATAATGTGTTATACTATTGTTGGTATAAAAATATAAAAAGTCATATATGTTAGTGAACACTGAGGAGGAACCAGTAATGGAAAGAAGCTTATCAATGGAGCTTGTTCGCGTTACAGAAGCAGCAGCTTTATCTTCTGCACGTTGGATGGGACGCGGAAAGAAAAACGAAGCAGATGATGCTGCCACTACAGCAATGCGTGATGTATTTAATACGATTCCTATGCAAGGAACGGTCGTTATCGGAGAAGGTGAAATGGACGAAGCTCCTATGTTATATATCGGCGAGAAATTAGGGACGGGAATTGGCCCTTTAGTTGATATAGCTGTAGATCCTTTAGAAGGAACGAATATCGTTGCATCTGGTAGTTGGAATGCATTAGCCGTGCTAGCTGTCGCTGATCGAGGCAATCTTCTTCATGCTCCTGATATGTATATGGATAAAATCGCTGTTGGGCCGGAAGCGGTTGGAAAGATTGATATAAATGCATCTGTTTTGGATAACTTGAAAGCTGTTGCCAAAGCAAAAAATAAAGACATTCAAGATGTAGTAGCGACTGTTTTAAATCGCGATCGTCATGCTAAAATTATTCATGAACTGCGCGAAGCGGGAGCGCGGATTAAGCTCATTAATGATGGTGATGTAGCTGCGGCGATTAATACAGCTTTTGATCAAACAGGTGTCGATATTTTATTCGGTTCAGGCGGAGCTCCAGAAGGTGTTATTTCTGCCGTTGCATTAAAATGCTTAGGTGGAGAACTCCAAGGGAAATTACTTCCGCAGAGTGATGAAGAATTAATTCGTTGCGGGAAAATGGGCCTTGATGTAAATAAAGTTCTCCGTATGGAAGATCTTGTTCGCGGTGATGATGCTATCTTCGCAGCAACAGGGGTAACGGATGGAGAATTGTTACGCGGTGTTCAATTTAAAGGACATTACGGTTCAACTCATTCAGTTGTTATGCGTGCAAAATCAGGTACTGTTCGTTTTGTTGAAGGACGTCACAGCATTGCGATTAAACCAAACGGTTTTGTGGGATAATTGAATCATTAAAATATTTGCATGTTATTTATGAAAAAGCGGGCGATGATGATCGCTCGCTTTCCCTATAAAAATTTTTTAAGTTGAATATTTAATTTAAAGGAAGTACAATAAAACTTAATTTCCTATGATATAAAAAAATATTCTACCTTTAACTCCTAACTTCAAGAAGCCTTCCATTTATTTCTTCATTAAAGTGAGAGTGTATCATCCTTTCTAAAAGAGAAAAGCCGGTTCAGGTACAAGATTGTGGTTTTTCTTTCTATCCATTAATCATTTCTTTTTTCAGTATGGGTGAAATATGTCTAATTAACTAAAGTGTGGTGTCAGAATGAATTTAACTATTTCTAATTTAGAAAACATGAAACTAAAAGATCTATATGAGCACGCACGTCAGTATAAAGTGTCTTATTACAGCAAGCTCTCGAAGAAGGAACTGATTTTTGCTATTTTGAAGGCTCAAGCTGAACAAGACGGACTGCTGTTTATGGAGGGTGTATTAGAAATTATTCCTTCAGAGGGATTTGGCTTCTTACGTCCGATTAATTATTCTCCTAGTTCGGAAGATATTTATATTTCTGCGTCGCAAATTCGTAGATTTGATTTACGTAATGGGGATAAAGTATCGGGAAAAGTACGTCCACCGAAGGAAAACGAGCGTTATTATGGGCTCTTGCACGTGGAGGCGGTTAATGGAGATAATCCGGAGTCCGCTAAAGAGCGTGTGCATTTCCCTGGCTTAACGCCGTTATATCCAAATCGCCAAATTAAGTTGGAAACGACTCCTAGAAACTTATCAACAAGAATTATGGATGTGTTAGCCCCTGTTGGATTTGGTCAACGTGGTTTAATTGTTGCCCCTCCAAAGGCAGGGAAAACGATGCTCATTAAAGAAATTGCCAATTCCATTACAACGAACCATCCTGATGCGGAATTGATTGTTTTACTTATTGATGAGCGTCCGGAAGAGGTAACGGATATTGAGCGTTCGGTAGCGGGCGATGTTGTAAGTTCAACGTTTGATGAAGTGCCTGAAAATCATATTAAAGTAGCTGAACTTGTGCTAGAACGTGCGATGCGTTTAGTAGAGCATAAACGCGATGTTATTATTTTAATGGATAGTATTACGCGTTTGGCTCGTGCCTATAATCTTGTCATTCCACCAAGTGGACGTACATTGTCCGGAGGGATTGATCCAGCAGCTTTCCATCGACCAAAACGATTCTTTGGTGCTGCGCGTAATATTGAAGAGGGCGGCAGTTTAACGATTTTAGCTACGGCATTAGTCGATACAGGTTCGCGTATGGATGATGTTATTTATGAAGAATTTAAAGGGACAGGTAACATGGAGCTTCATCTAGATCGTTCATTGGCAGAAAGACGTATTTTCCCAGCGATTGATATTAGACGTTCTGGAACAA
Source organism: Bacillus sp. JJ634 (assembly GCF_036962285.1). Taxonomy (NCBI): domain Bacteria; kingdom Bacillati; phylum Bacillota; class Bacilli; order Caryophanales; family Bacillaceae; genus Bacillus; species Bacillus sp. JJ634. Next base: position 54,822 of record NZ_JBALMU010000001.1, on the reverse strand, counting down.
GGAAGGAAGAGCTTCTGATTCCGAAAGAACATTTAGACAAGCTGTGGGCTATCCGTAAAACGATGTCTGATTCTCCTGATTTTGCCGAGAAGTTCCTGCGTCGCTTAAGACAAACGAAAAGCAATGAAGAATTTTTTAGCAAGTTAGATGAGGAAATGAAAAAGGGAGTTGCGAGTGCAAAACGCTCTTAGTCGAGAGCATTCATGAAACTACTTGCACAACGCTCATAGACTTGTTATAATAGATTCATGTGTTTTTACAATAAATGTGTGGTTATTGCAATCACATCTTGGTTAATATAACTCTGTTTCGCAAGATTCAGGGCAGAAGGAGCTGAAAAGAATGAAAGCTGGAATCCATCCAAATTATAAAGCTGCAAAAGTTATTTGCTCTTGCGGTAACACATTTGAAACAGGTTCAGTAAAAGAAGAGATCCGAGTTGAGACTTGTTCTGAATGTCATCCATTCTACACTGGACGTCAAAAATTCGCTGAAGCTGGCGGACGTGTTGACCGTTTCAACAAAAAATACGGCCTTAAATCATAAGGTGAAGTTAAAAAACAGGCAAGTGCATTTTCTTGCCTGTTTTTTTATGGCCTTAAACGGATAAATGAAAAGGGATTTTTGTATTTGGCTCGATAAAATGGATAGAAAGCAAATCATTCGGTATGCTGTGAAGTAAGTGAGCAAGGAGGATTCGAATGGCACAATTATTTTTTAAATACGGGGCTATGAACAGTGGGAAGTCTATTGAAATTTTAAAAGTAGCGTACAATTATGAAGAACAAAATAAGCCGGTCTTAATGTTTACTTCTGGTATCGATACAAGGGATGAAGTAGGACATGTTTCGAGTAGAATAGGACTAAAAAGAAAAGCAATTCCTATTTTTGATGAAACGAATATTGTTAATATCGTCAAAGAGCATGCTGAAAAGCCGTATTGTGTATTAGTAGATGAGGTGCAGTTCTTAAAAAAAGAGCATGTTCTGCAATTAACAGAAATCGTCGATGAGTTAGATATTCCTGTGATGGGATTTGGTCTTAAAAATGATTTCCAAAATGAGTTATTTGAAGGAAGTCGCTATTTATTGATATACGCTGATAAAATTGAAGAAATGAAAACTATATGCTGGTTCTGCCATAGAAAAGCCATTATGAATTTAAGAGTAGATGAACAAGGGAAACCGGTTTACGTAGGGGACCAAATACAAATTGGCGGGAATGATACCTATTATCCAGTTTGTAGGAAGTGCCATGCTAATCCACCGTTATAACTTTGAAAATAAGCGAGAAATAAAGAATATTCCACGATAAAGCTGACTTTTCCTGAGCTAAGGGAGATCAGCTTTTTATATATGGGAAGGATATGTTCTGGATGCTCGTTTCGTTTTCTAGGATTGTTTGCAGTTCATTTGAATCTCTTTGACGTTCATTATTTGCATATACTATAATGAAAGAAGTGTGATTACAAAGTCGAGTTCTTGGTGTATGGCAGAGAACATAATGAGGTGAATAAGCGTGTTTGATCGATTACAAGCAGTGGAAGATAGATATGAACGGTTAAATGAATTATTAAGTGATCCGGAAGTGATTAATGATTCGAAAAAACTTCGTGAATATTCGAAAGAGCAATCAGATATTCAAGAAACGGTTATGACATATAAAGAATATAAATCAGTAAAAGAACAAATTCAAGATGCGAAGGCGATGCTTGAAGAGAAGCTGGATGCAGATATGCGAGACATGGTAAAGGAAGAGCTTAGTGAGCTAGAGGAAGTAGAAGAACAGCTTCAAGGGAAATTGAAAATCTTGCTGATTCCGAAAGACCCAAATGATGATAAAAACGTTATTATGGAAATTCGCGGTGCAGCTGGTGGAGATGAGGCTGCTTTATTCGCTGGGAACTTATACCGCATGTACAGCCGTTATGCCGAAATGCAAGGTTGGAAAACGGAAGTCATTGAGACGAATGCAACAGGTTTAGGCGGCTTTAAGGAAATTATCTTTATGATTAATGGCCAAGGGGCATACTCGAAGCTGAAGTTTGAAAATGGCGCTCATCGAGTTCAACGTGTTCCTGAAACAGAGTCAGGCGGCCGCATTCATACGTCTACGGCAACAGTAGTCGTTTTACCTGAAACAGAAGAAGTAGAAATTGAAATTCATGATAAAGATATCCGTTTTGATACATATGCATCTTCTGGTGCAGGTGGTCAAAGCGTTAATACGACGATGTCAGCTGTTCGGTTAACCCACATTCCTACAGGCGTCGTTGTTACGTGTCAAGATGAAAAATCGCAGCATAAAAACAGAGAGAAAGCGATGAAAGTATTGCGTGCTCGTGTGTATGATAAGTTTCAAAGAGAAGCTCAAGCGGAATACGATCAAAATCGAAAGCTTGCGGTTGGTACTGGAGATCGTTCGGAACGTATTCGTACGTACAATTTCCCGCAAAATCGCGTAACCGACCATCGTATTGGTTTAACGATTCAAAAGTTAGATCAAATTATGGAAGGGAAACTAGATGAAGTGATTGACGCATTAATTTTAGAAGATCAATCTTCGAAATTGGAGCAAGCTAATGAGTAGTTCCGTGCGTAAAGTATACGAAGCCCTCAATTGGGCTTCTTCTTTTTTAAAGGAATACGGTCGTGATGCAAATGCTGGGGAGTTGTTATTGCAGCATATTTTACAAATGAGTCGCTCGCAGCTATTTGCAAGCTTGCGTGATGAATTATCGGGTGATGCATTCACTGCTTTTGAAAAAGCTGTCAAACAACATGCAGAAGGAATGCCGATTCAATATATTATAGGAAACGAAGAGTTTTATGGACGAACGTTTTTGGTTAATGAAGAGGTACTCATTCCAAGGCCGGAAACAGAAGAATTAGTGTATCATACGCTGCGCAAAATTCAATCGATGTTCCCTAAAGATAAAGAGGTACATGTAGTGGATGTAGGTACTGGAAGCGGAGCGATTGCCATTACCATGAAGCTTGAAGAACCGCGTCTACGAGTCACAGCGACGGATATCGCTAGTCCTTCCCTGCAAGTAGCGAAGCGGAATGCTAAAGCTTTAGAAGCGGATGTCCAATTCGTTCAGGGAGATTTATTGCAGCCCTTTATAGAAGCAGGTCAACAATTTGATGTGTTATTGTCCAATCCGCCTTATATTCCAGATGCTGATAGGATGGAGATGTCTGAAGTGGTGACGGAGCATGAACCGCATCGTGCGCTATTTGCAGGTGTGGATGGCCTCGATTTTTATCGACGGTTTATGGAAGAACTGCCGTCTGTAATGCGTATCCCTGGATTAATTGGCTTTGAGGTTGGTGCGGGTCAAGGCGAACGTGTAGCCGAGCTTTTACGCGGTGCGTTTAGCCAGGCTGAAGTATCGGTGGAATATGATATAAACGGAAAAGATCGTATGGTATTTGCGAGGCTGGTCTAGACTCTTTAGGCAGCCTTTTTTATCCTGCACTGTAAGACTCTGCTGACGTAAGTTTCACTTTATGGGAGAGCCTCTTTGAAATAAGCTGTCTACACAGCCGGTCTATATGAGGAAGTTTTTCAATCCCCTTTCCCATCTCGCCATTTAGAAAATATATTAATTTACTAGTTTAAGATATGGAAAAATTGGTGAGACTGTGGGTACAAGGGGGCGAGAGGAATGAAGAAACGAAACTTAGCTATTATATATCTATTAATCTTAACAATAGGAACAATTATTAGTTTATATATACCGAAGCAGGAAACGGCACAAGCGGATACGATGGTTATTCCGGATGAGGCGATTCGTTTAAGAATACTAGCTAATAGTGATCGGGAGGCAGATCAGGCTGTTAAACGCTTAATTCGGGATGAAGTGAATAAAGATATTACAGAGTGGGTGGCGGAATTAACGTCATTAGAGGAAGCAAGGAAAGTGATTACGTCACATTTAGATGATATTCAGGCAACGGCTGAGCGTGTAGTAGCTGAGGAAGGATTGGATCAGTCGGTACAAGTAGATTTTGGCCAAGCAGAATTTCCAACAAAACTGTATGGTCAATATTTATATCCAGCAGGTGATTATGAGGCTGTTATTATTACATTAGGTGAAGGGGACGGAGCGAATTGGTGGTGTGTGCTATTTCCACCGATGTGTTTTCTTGATTTTTCAAATGGGACAGCGGTAAGTCAAACTCCATTTGAAGAGGAAGAAGTACCTGCTGAATCTGTGTCTGTGCAACCGACTGAGACAGAAAATAGTCAAGTGGAAGAAAATAAGACTGACGCCAGTGTTGAAGAAATTGTTGAAGAGCAAGAAGAACAACAGCAAATCACGCCAAAAACGGCTGCCGAAAGTCAACCTGTACACGATGAGGAAGAACCACAACAAGAAGAACCAGCACAAAAAGTGGTTACGGCTAATCAACCTGTATATGATGAGGAAGAACCACAACAAAAAGAACTGGCACAAAAAGTAGTGGCCGCCAGTCAATCTGTATATGATGGAGAAGAAGAGCCGCAAATTGTAGAAAAATCTTTATTTGCAGAAATCTTTTCTAAAGTTTTTTAAGTAATTTATCCACAAATTTATCCACGATATATAAACAGTTGTTAAAGTCGCTGTGACATAGTTATCCACAAAGTATACACAGTTTGTGGATAATGTTTGTATTATAGTGTGTATTCTTCTATACTTTTTAAGTGTATGAGCGGATAATTGTTGATAATTTATGTCGATATTTGTTGTTTTGATGGCAATTTGAAGTAAGATGAAATGTGAAGATGAAATGAAGGTGTTAGTTGTGGAAACAAAGCTTTGGATAGTGGATAAAACTGTGGATAATACACGGCCTTATCCACAGATAATAGAAGCTGCTCACTTATTAGCTAAAAATGAAGTAGTGGCCTTTCCAACAGAGACGGTATATGGATTAGGAGCAAATGCGAGAAGTGAAGAAGCTGTCAAAAAAGTGTTTGAGGCAAAAGGGCGTCCGAATGATAATCCGTTAATTGTCCACATTGCATCCCAATCTCAGCTTGAAGAGATTGTTGTGGATATTCCGCCTATTGCGAAACAATTAATGGATGCATTTTGGCCGGGGCCTTTAACGCTTATTTTGAAGCAAAAGCCTGGAACACTAGCTGCAGCGGTTACAGCTGGACTAGATACAGTAGCTGTTCGTATGCCTGATCATGCTGTAGCTCACCAATTAATTGAGGCAAGTGGTCTTCCTATTGCTGCACCAAGCGCTAATACATCTGGAAAGCCTAGCCCTACTTTAGCGAAACATGTTCAAGATGATTTATATGGTCGTATAGCCGGTATTGTGGATGGTGGTCCGACGGGAGTAGGGGTGGAATCGACAATATTAGATTGTACAGAAGATATTCCAATCATTCTTCGTCCGGGTGGTGTGACGAAAGAACAATTAGAAACGATTATCGGGCAGGTAAAAGAAGATCGAGCGTTCGTAAAAAAAGATGAGGCGCCAAAGGCACCAGGAATGAAATATACTCACTATGCCCCAAAGGCACCACTTACGTTAATAAAAGGTGAGCGTGCTTTTATACAGCAATTGATTAATGAGAAACGAGCAGAGGGAATGAAAGTAGGTCTACTTGCGGCTAGCGAGCATCAAGCGTTGTATGAAGCAGACTATATTGTAGCTCCAGGATCTTTAGCAGAGTTATCCACAATTGCGAGTGGTCTATATGATGCACTGCGGCAATTTGATGATGTACATGTGGATATTATTTATAGTGAAGTGTTCCCGCAGGCAGGAATTGGTCAAGCGATTATGAATCGTTTGTTTAAAGCGGCGGGTCAACAAATGATTGAACAATAATTGATTGTATTTTAAAGTGAAGCACCCAGCTTATGATTAGCTGGGTGCTTCACTTTTTTATGGTTTCATTTTTGATTCTAACTTTTCTCCGATATACATAGCTTGTATAAGTACAAGCATATTCGAGGAGGAATCGTATGCAGGCTGTTATGAGTGAACTGATTACATTAATCATTATGGCATTTGCGTTAGGGATGGATGCTTTTTCTATAGGATTAGGTATGGGGATGTTTAAATTACGTCTAAAACAAATATTCAAGATTGGGCTGACAGTTGGATTCTTTCATATCTGGATGCCCTTGTTAGGTATAATATGCGGTCGTTTTTTATCGGAACAATTTGGTACATTTGCTGCTTATGCAGGGGGCATACTGCTTATTCTTCTTGGAATTCAGATGTTGTTTTCAGGTATAAAAGGCGGGGAAAGTGCCACGCTTGCACCGGTCGGCAAAGGGTTGCTAGTATTTGCTTTAAGTGTGAGTTTAGATAGCTTTTCCGTTGGTCTAACACTCGGAATTTATGGAGCAAGGACCATTTTGGCACTTACATGCTTTGGTTTGGCGGCGATGATTTTAACATGGAGCGGGCTATTAATTGGAAGGAAGATTCAAGGTCTTTTAGGGTTATACAGTGAGATATTAGGAGGAAGTATTCTTTGTGCCTTCGGACTAAAGTTGTTACTGTTTAACTAAATACTAATACAGTTGTGAAAAAAATTCATAAAAGTGTAATAGTGCGTGAATTGTTTCTGCTCTTGATATACGTTACGATTAGGTTTGCAGGTAATTATACCTATAAAACCAAGCTTTTGATGTAGTTGTCCCAATCGCTGATCAATAGTAGAACGATATACATAACGAAACTTCATAAGCTCTGGGGTTTTGAAGTTTGTTGAATAAAGGGTTATGTCGGAAATGTGAAATTACTGTAAAAATTACAGAAAAAATCTAGTTTTTTACAGTGATAATATGTTAAATTTTAATAATAAGTAGGTCAAAAGTATCGATAATACTCATGGGGCTGTCATGTATAATTATAAACATAAAGGAGGTCCAGCAAAATGATTAAAATACTTTTCGTTTGTACAGGGAATACATGTAGAAGTCCTATGGCAGAAGCGATTTTGAAAGACAAGAATATTCCAGGAGTTAAGGTGAAATCAGCAGGTGTATATGCAGCTACGGGTCAAGAAGCCTCCGTATATGCCGAAAAAACATTACGTGAGCATAATATTATACATCATCATTCCTCTATGTCGTTGTCAGAAGAAGAATTGGAGTGGGCTACTCATATTCTTACAATGACAGAAGGACATAAATCCACCATTATTAATTCTTTCCCAAAAACTTTGGATAAGGTTTTCACTTTAAAAGAGTACGTAAATGACGATATAACCAATACGGATGTTATGGATCCCTATGGTGGTTCGCAAGATGTATATCGAGAAACATTTAGGGAGCTTGAGTCCTTAATTACTAAACTAATTAAGAAATTAGGAGTGTAGGCGCGTGTACAAGGGGGAAAAGCAATGGCAGAGAGAAAGCATTTTAAGTTCGGCTTACGAAAACAAATGGCCATTTTTATTACATTGGTAGCCTTAGTTACTTATACAACGTCAGGTTTGTTTATTTTTGTTCTACAACCATTATTTTTTCCAGAATGGAATTTAGTTGCTTTTATTATTATTACATTATCATTAGGGATTATTTGGTCAGGTATACTTGCCTTTTTTGCAGCAGGCGTGATTATCAATCCATTGCGCAAATTAGAGGCAGTAGCGTTAGATGCGGCGAATGGAAATATTACAGAAGAAGTGGAATTAGCGAAGGCCGATGATGAAATTCGTTCTCTAGGTGTTGCTTTCAATCATATGCTGTTTAACTTAAGAGAAATGGTTCAAAGCATTGAGGAGAATTTTCAAGAAACGAATCGTAAAGTGATCCATATTTCAGAAGAAGCGAAGAAGGCCTCTCAGCAAGCGGAAACTATTGCAGCTACAATTGATGATATTTCAAAAGGTGCGGATACTTCAGCTGTATCTATTATGAGTACGGCTCAGTCTATGGAAGATGTCACGATGATTGCACATCAAGTACAAAGTAAGGCAAAAGCATCCGTTGCTTCTTCAAGTGAGATGATGAATGAACTGATGAAGAGTAAAGAAGTGATTGCTTCCCTCGTACAAGGAATTGAGAGTTTAGCTGAAGAAAATCGAGCATCCTTAAAGTCGGTCAAGCGTTTAGAGGAAAATGCAAATAAGATTGGCCAAATTATCGAGCTTGTTGGCGATATTGCAGCACAAACGAATTTGCTTGCTTTAAATGCCTCCATTGAAGCTGCTCGTGCTGGAGAGCATGGGAGAGGCTTTGCGGTCGTAGCGGAGGAAGTTCGTTTATTAGCCGACGAAAGTGCGAAAGCGGTTCAAGGCATCACTGGCTTTATTCAAAATATTCAGCACGAAGTTCAAGTTGTTGTTAGACAAATTACAGAGCAAGTGGCAGCGGCCAATGAAGGTGCGCAAAAAGGGGCCGAAACCGATGTGGTCATTGCTGATATGACGAAAAAGGTTCACAATGTGGTAGCGGAAGTTCAAGACATAACTGAACTTGTCGATCGTCAAATGGAGAGCATTGAGCATACGTCCCAGCAAACGGAGGAAGTAGCAGCTATTGCAGAAGAAACGTCAGCAGGAGCAGAAGAAGTAACGACGACTACACATGAACAAGCTTTAATTATGGAGAATGTAGATAGTTTAGCTTCGGATTTAAAAGAGCAAGCAGAGAAATTGAAGCAAACTATTACTCGATTTCGGATTTAATCGTTGAGCAAGAAATCATGATAAGATTTCTTGCTTTTCTTTATCTTTTTATACTTTTGTGACACAATACATATATCAAATATCTAGGGGGATAAGGATGAAAGTAGCAATTGCATCAGATCATGGAGGAATTAAAATCCGTGAAGAAATTAAACAATTAATGGATGAATTACAAATTCCATATGAAGATTTTGGCTGTGAATGTTCAACATCAGTCGACTATCCAGATTATGCACTGCCTGTTGCCGAGAAGGTAGCTCAAGGAGAATTTGACCGTGGTATTCTTATTTGCGGCACAGGGATTGGAATGAGTATTGCTGCGAATAAAGTAAAGGGTGTTCGCTGTGCACTTGTGCATGATGTATATAGTGCAAAACTAACACGTCAACATAATGACAGCAATGTATTAGCTATGGGAGAGCGTGTTGTTGGACCTGGATTAGCACGTGAAATTGCACAAGCTTGGCTGACAAATGAATTTGAAGGCGGACGCCACGCAAATCGTATCGGTAAAATTGCTGATTATGAAGGGAAATAATTAAGTAAGCATTTTTGAAAGGATGCGCATGTTAGATGATGGATGAGGCTTCTTTTTCAATAGAATTGAACAAGTGGAGAGAGCAACTTCGTACGATTTTAACAGAATTTCAAGACGCTGCTCATTTAAATGACAAGCATTTGTTTGTGATTGGATGCAGTACAAGTGAAGTCATCGGTAAGCGAATTGGCACAGAGGGAACACTTGCCGTAGCTGAAATGGTTTACAGTGAGTTGCAGGCCTTTCAACTACAAACGGGGGTTGGGCTTGCGTTTCAATGTTGTGAACATTTGAACCGTGCGCTCGTTTTACCGCGTGAAATCGCTGAGCAACGGGGATATGAAGAAGTATCTGTCGTTCCTGTTCGTAAAGCGGGCGGCTCCATGGCCACGTATGCTTATCAGCAGTTAAATAATCCTGTTGTTGTGGAGCATATTACAGCCGAAGCGGGTATCGATATTGGGGATACATTTATTGGAATGCATGTAAAACATGTTGCTGTTCCAATTCGAACATCAATCAAAGAGGTTGGATACGCTCATGTAACGCTCGCTAAAACGCGTCCGAAACTAATTGGCGGCGAAAGAGCGGTTTATACGAATGATGTCATGAATACCAGTTGTTAAATAAAGCTGATGCAAGGGGTTGTAGCAGACAATCGTTTGCCTCAGCTTTTTCTGTTTTATTTTATAAGCTTTGTTAAACACTATTATTGACCATACGATTTTTGGCTCGTTTGTCTGAGACCGTGTCTTACATAAATGAGTGAGAGTCAATAACACCCCATTTTTATAATTCAGGTTGTAAAATAACGGTATAAGGAAGGATTATAACGGTGGAAGATGGAAAAAACGAACGATTTTTTCTTGTTTAAATTTAAATGTTCGCAAAAAAGAGACTATCGTTTCCAAAAAAGACGTGTTAAAATGGAGTAGAATTTTCGAAATAATTAAGCATTAGGCTTTTTCATGCCTATTTTGAGGGCATGTTGTCCATAAATAAAAAAGCGAAGATACCCGCAACAATAACTTAGGAGGCTTTACGTAATGAGTATTTTAGAAAAACAAGATGAACAAGTGTTTAAGGCGATTCAACTTGAATTAGGTCGTCAAAGAAGTAAAATCGAGCTAATCGCTTCTGAGAACTTCGTAAGCGAAGCGGTAATGGAAGCACAAGGATCTGTATTAACAAATAAATATGCAGAAGGCTATCCTGGTAAACGTTATTATGGTGGCTGTGAGTATGTTGATATCGTGGAAGATTTAGCTCGCGACCGTGCGAAACAAATCTTTGGAGCGGAGTATGTAAACGTACAACCTCACTCTGGAGCACAAGCGAATATGGCGGTTTACTTTACAGTTCTTAAACCGGGAGATACAGTTCTTGGAATGAACCTTTCTCATGGTGGTCACTTAACGCACGGAAGCCATGTAAACTTCAGTGGTGTAAACTACAACTTTGTTGAGTATGGTGTAGATGAAAAAGATCACCGCATTGACTATAACGATGTATTAGAAAAAGCACGTGAACATAAACCAAAATTAATCGTAGCTGGTGCAAGTGCTTATCCACGTCAAATCGATTTCAAGCGTTTCCGTGAAATCGCGGATGAAGTAGGTGCGTACTTAATGGTTGATATGGCGCATATCGCAGGTCTTGTTGCAACAGGCTTACATCCAAGTCCAGTGCCGCATGCACATTTTGTAACAACAACAACGCACAAAACACTTCGTGGACCACGTGGTGGAATGATTCTTTGTAAAGAAGAGTTTGGTAAGCAAATTGATAAATCAGTCTTCCCTGGTATTCAAGGCGGTCCATTAATGCACGTTATCTCTGCGAAAGCTGTGGCATTTGGTGAAACACTTCAAGACGATTTTAAAGAGTACGGAAAACAAATTATTGCAAATGCAAAACGTCTTGGCGAAGGCTTGAAAAAAGAAGGCTTTACACTTGTTTCTGACGGAACAGATAACCATCTTCTTCTAGTAGATGTTCGTTCCGTTAACTTAACAGGTAAAGTAGCTGAGATTGTGTTGGATGAAGTAGGGGTTACGGTTAACAAAAATGCGATTCCATTTGATCCGGAAAAACCATTCGTTACAAGCGGAATTCGTATCGGTACAGCTGCGGTTACTTCTCGTGGCTTTGTAGAAGAAGATATGGACGAAATCGCGTCTATCATCGGTCTTGTATTGAAAAACCATGAAGATGAAGCGAAACTAGAAGAAGCAAGACAACGTGTAGCGGCTCTTTCTGGTAAATATCAATTATATCCATCACTTTAATCAAATAAGAGAGTGACGTAAAGGGACTAGCTTCCACAACATGATCATATCAACATGGTCTTGTGGAGGTTGGTCCTTTTTCTTTTTGAAAAATCAGACTTTTAAACGTTTATTGAAGATTGATAGGTTTTTCTGTACAATGAGTTGATGTGAATATTAGAAGTGAAAAACATACGTCCATATTTTATCAATATTTAATATTTGCTTAGTAAAATGTTAATAATGGAGTAGTAACATAAATGAAGGAGAGATGCAAAATGGGAAAAGTATATGTATTTGATCACCCGTTAATCCAACATAAATTAGCTTACATACGCGATGTAAATACAGGAACAAAGGAATTTCGCGAACTTGTTGATGAAGTAGCTTCTTTAATGGCTTTCGAAATTACAAGAGATATGCCGTTAGAAGAAGTAGAAATTCAAACACCTGTTAGTAAAGCAAAAGTAAAAATGCTTTCAGGGAAAAAATTAGGGATTGTTCCGATTTTGCGTGCAGGTATTGGAATGGTTGACGGGATTATTAAGCTCATTCCAGCTGCAAAAGTAGGTCATGTTGGTCTATACCGCGATCCGCAAACATTAAAGCCAGTTGAATATTATGTGAAGATGCCAAGTGATTTAGAAGAAAGAGAATGCATCGTTGTAGACCCAATGCTTGCAACAGGCGGATCAGCGATTGAAGCCATTCATTCTATTAAAAAACGCGGTGCGGTCAATATTAAATTCATGTGCTTAATTGCAGCTCCAGAAGGCGTAGATGCACTGAAAGAAGCGCATCCAGATGTTGATATTTATATCGCAGGTCTTGATGAGAAATTAAATGACCATGGCTATATTGTACCGGGACTTGGTGATGCCGGAGATCGTTTGTTTGGTACAAAATAAGCTGAGCGAAGAAAGCGACTGTACATTTTAAACAGTTGTTATTTTGTTTGACTATATGAAAACTGGGGTGTTTGATGTGATAAAACCAATTAAGGTTATGACCATTTTTGGGACAAGGCCAGAGGCTATTAAAATGGCTCCGCTTGTTCTTGAATTTCAAAAGCACCCAGAATTTTTTACACCAATTGTGGCGGTAACGGCCCAACATAGACAAATGCTCGATCAAGTGCTTAATTTATTTTCTATCCAGCCTGATTATGACTTAAATATTATGAAAGACCGTCAAACACTGGCGGATATTACAACAAAAGCGCTGTCTGGCTTAGACCGTGTGATGAAAGAAGCTGAGCCGGATATTGTCCTTGTACATGGAGATACGACGACGACATTTGCGGCAAGTCTCGCTGCCTACTATAACCAAATTATTATTGGTCATGTTGAAGCTGGTTTACGAACATGGAATAAGTATTCTCCGTATCCTGAAGAGATGAATCGCCAGTTAACGGGTACGCTGGCCGATCTTCACTTCGCTCCAACGCTGCAAGCCGAACAAAATTTAGTTCAAGAACATAAAACGAACCATATTTTTGTTACAGGTAATACCGCAACCGACGCGTTAAAAACAACCGTTCAAGCTGCCTATTCTCATCCAGTTTTATCGGCACTTGGAGAGGATCGTCTCGTTTTATTAACGGCACATCGTCGTGAGAACGTAGGGGAGCCGATGCGAAATATTTTTCGTGCGGTAAAGCGGATTGTGATGGAGCAAGAAGATGTTCAAGTCGTATACCCGGTTCATCTGAATCCAGCTGTTCGGGAATTGGCGGAGGAGATACTAGGCAATGATTCGCGCATTCATTTAATTGAACCATTAGATGTGTTAGATTTTCATAACTTTGCAGCAAGAGCGTATTTGATTTTGACAGACTCAGGCGGTATACAAGAAGAAGCTCCTTCACTTGGGGTACCGGTGCTTGTTTTGCGAGATACGACAGAGCGTCCAGAGGGGATCGCGGCTGGTACGTTACGCTTAGCTGGAACGGATGAGGAAACGGTTTATAAACTAACGCATGAATTGTTGACGAATCGTGATGAGCATGACAAGATGTCAAAAGCTTCGAATCCATATGGAGATGGACATGCTTCAGAGCGGATAGCAAAAGCTATTCGTTATTATTTTAAACAAATTGATATGCCGCCAAATCGATTTGAACCTGAGAAAGAGGTTGTCTAGCTTTAGACAGCTTCTTTTTTATGTGTATTATTTGGAAGTATTTTGATGGAATCCCGCCAAATGGCTGGGTAATCCCGCTAATTATAAAGAAAATCCCTCCAAATTCCTTCATAATTCCGCCAACTTTCTACGTATACTCTCTCTTTGTTGTGAAATTATAACCCTAAAGGAGGGAGGCGACTGCATGTGAAAAGGCTGATTTGTTTAATAAGCTTCTTGTTAGTTTTAGGAAATAGTAGTGGGTTTGCGGCGATTCATGTACCGCCATTACCAAAGGTTTCAGAATTAACACGTACAACAGCGGTTGTGATTCTTAAGGACCCGATGAAGAAAGAGCAAATTGAGCGGGTGTTAAAAAAATATCCCTCACTAAAGCTAAGAGCTATATATAAACATGCGATTACAGGCTTTTCTGTATCTGGGAAAAAGCGTGATGTAGCCAAATTACAACAAGAATCGTTTATTCAAGCGGTAACGGAAATAGCAGTTTATCATGCTGCGTTAGATGAGAGTGTCCCCTTTATTGGAGGCAATCAAGTAAGAGGGTTATATGATTCAAGGAAACAACGAATAACAGGAAAAGGAATTAAAGTAGGGGTTATTGATACAGGGATTGATTATACGCATCCAGACTTAAAGCATGCTTATAAAGGAGGCAAAGATCTTGTCGACCATGATAATGACCCAATGGAAACGAGGGGAAACCCTGAGTTGGCAACTATTCATGGGACACATGTCGCTGGAATTATTGCAGCAAACGGAAAGGTGAAAGGGGTTGCCCCTGAAGCTGAAATTTATGCCTACCGTGCTTTAGGACCAGGAGGATCAGGGGATACAGAGCAAGTGTTGTTAGCGATTGATGCCGCTTTTGAAGATAGGGTCGACGTATTAAATTTATCCCTTGGCAATGAAGTGAATGGTCCAGATTTACCAATATCTTTGGCTCTGAATAAAGCCGTAGAGCAAGGGATTGTTGCAGTTACTTCAAACGGCAATTCAGGTCCAGCCGTTTGGACAGTCGGTTCTCCGGGAACATCAGAAAAAGCGATATCTGTTGGAGCCTCTACACCACCGATGAAAGTTCCATACCTTATATACGGGCTCGGAACGGAGAAACGCGAGGTAAGTCTGCTGCCCGTACAAGGGGCGAAAGAGTGGTCTATCGCTTCTTCAGAAAATATAGTAGATGGTGGACTTGGCGAGCGAAAAGAGCTAAAAGGTGTTCAAGGGAAAATTGTTCTTATTCAACGAGGGAAATTAAGTTTTTTGGATAAGGTAAAAAATGCGAAAAAAGCAGGAGCTAAAGCTGTCGTTATTTTTAATAATACAAAAGGGTCTTTTACAGCTGGATTAGGGGAAAATGTCAACCTTCCTGCCGCAACGATTCCCAAAAAGGATGGGGAGCGTATCAAAAGGATGATTGCTAGTAAAGAAGGCCGGACCGTCCGCTTTGTTTATCGAAAGGAACAAGATAGACTAGCTGATTTTAGCTCAAGGGGGCCAGTGACCGTAAGCTGGGATATTAAACCTGATATTCTTGCTCCGGGTGTCGGGATTTATAGTACGATTCCTAATGGATATACGGAACTTGCTGGAACAAGTATGTCAGCTCCCCATGTCGCTGGAGCTTGCGCTCTATTGCTGCAAGCCCACCCTAATTGGACACCAAACCAAATTAAATCAGCTTTGATGACAACAGCCAAGCCTTTAAAGAATAAGAGTCAAGACTGGTATCATACGTTTGAACAAGGGGCAGGCCGGTTGCAGATTACGGAAGCTCTTAAGGCAGATACTTTGTTGTATCCCAGTTCTCTTTCGTTTGGGATGTATACACGAAAAGAAGGGATTGACGAACACCAAGAAGAAATTGTGGTAGAAAATACAGGGCCGACAGAGCAGCATTACTCGTTTCAGATGCCATTAAAAGAACCAGGTATTACTTGGAATTTGCCAACAATCTTTACCGTTCAGCCAGGTGAAAAGAAAAAGTTGATGATTGGATTACAAATAAACCCATCTGAAATGAAGAAAGGGGTCTATGACGGATATCTTATTTTAATGGAAGGAACTAGGAAAATTAACTTGCCATTCTTGTATGTAAAAGAAGAACCAGATTACCCTAGAATTATGGGATTTGAATTTGGCCAAGGAGATAAAATAGGCACGTATCGCTATGAAATGTATTTACCTCGTGGAGCAGATGAATTTGGCATTGCTCTGTATGATGCAGATAGCTTAGCCTTTGTTGGGTTTATGGACTGGAAAAAAGCGATTCCGTCAGGACTTATTAAACGAGAAGTAAAAGGAAAGAAACTACCGCCACCTGGGATATATAAAGCAATTATTTTTGCCAAAAGAGGCACAAGGGAAGATCGAATTGAAACGATGATACAAATCGATTAAAAAGGTTGTCAAGTCAAAATTCGACAAAAGATGTGAACAATTCGTTAAAACTTACGAATCTGTGACAAATTTCACTAACCACTCATTGACATTGATTCTAGCCTATTGTATGCTAACTAAGGATATGAAATGAGAGGGTTTTCAAGTGCGAAAAATGTCGTTTGGGTACCACTTTCTTCCTTGATTTATCCATCACCAAATTCAACCACGAGGATGCGATTATGAGTCAGAACAAGCGCCACCCATTTAAGGCCATGGCATTGATTTCAGTGATTCTTTCACAATTAGTCGGTCCGATCTTGATAGGCATTTTCTTTGGGAAATGGCTTGATAGCACATTTAATACCGAACCGCTGCTTTTAGTGGTAGGCCTTCTAATAGGACTTGCTACCGGCATTATTGCAATGCTCAGCACAGTTCGACAATATTTCTAGGGAGATTATATGACAACATGCCAGAATTAGATACTATGTTCATTAGGCAACGAAAGTACATTTTGTATTTATTGAGTATTTACATACTAGGAGCAGCATTTACTCCGTATGATACAATTTTCCAAGGACTTATGCTTGGAACAATGTGTAGCCTAATTAATTTCTGGTCAATGGTCAAAAAAAACAGAAAATTCACTGAGGCAGCAGCAGCAGGCAGAAAGATGAAGTCCCTTGGCAGCGTGACAAGAATGTCAGTAGGAGCCCTAGCTGCGGTGATCGCTTTACAGTATCCTGACAAGTTTCAAATAGCAAGTGTGGTTATGGGATTAATGACAGCCTATTTTGTCATTATGATAGATTATTTTATACAAATTTTACGTCGCTAGTAAAGAAGAGAGGTGAATACTGTTGAATCATGAAGCTCCTTTGTGGGAACTTATGGATACCGGGATATATTTCAATTTGGCCAACGTCCTTATGATTACTGTCGCAAGTCTTATAGTCTTTATTATCGCTGTAGCGGCAACTCGTCAACTTGCGATGAAGCCAACGGGAATCCAAAACTTCATTGAGTGGGTTATGGATTTTGTTAAAAATATCATCAACAGCAATATGGATTGGCGTACAGGTGGTCGTTTCCTTATGTTAGGGATGACATTAATCATGTACATCTTTGTATCCAACATGTTGGGGTTACCGTTCGCGGTTGTAGTCGGGCATGAATTATGGTGGAAATCACCTACAGCCGATCCAGCGATTACGTTGACATTAGCCGTAATGGTAATGGGATTAACTCATTATTATGGTATTAAAATGCGAGGCGGAAAAGCTTACGCGAAAACTTATGTTCAGCCAATGGGATTCTTATTCCCGCTAAAAGTAATTGAAGAGTTCTCTAACACGTTAACGTTAGGTCTGCGTCTTTACGGGAACATCTATGCGGGTGAGTTGTTATTAAGCTTACTTGTAGGATTAGGAACAAGTAGTGTATTAGGTGCACTTGGTGCTGTTTTACCAATGTTAGCTTGGCAAGGATTCAGTGTCTTTGTAGGTTCCATTCAAGCGTTTATCTTCACTATGTTAACGATGGTTTATCTTTCTCATAAAGTAAGTGACGACCATTAATTATAAACTTTGTTCAATATTTGAACATTCTATTTAAAAACTAATAAACATTTTCAAGGAGGAAATTTATCATGACAGGTTCTTTAGGTCTTATCGCTGCTGCAATCGCAGTTGGTTTAGGTGCATTAGGTGCTGGTATTGGTAACGGTCTTATCGTTGGTCGTACAATCGAAGGGATGGCTCGTCAGCCAGAAGCTCGTGGTATGCTTCAAACTACAATGTTCGTTGGGGTTGCGTTAGTTGAGGCCCTTCCAATCATCGCGGTAGTTATCGCATTCATCGTTATGGGTCAATAAGATAATTTTAAGAAGTTTAATAATGGCGAAGAGCATTCCAGGAGAACCTTCGCCATTGCTTTATGTTAACTTGAAACTTTTCTAGAATGGTATTGTGAAATAGAAACTTAAAGCTTCAATAGTGAATCTCATGAAGGGAGTGAATCGAGCGTGTTAACAAGCAATTTTGTACTTGGTGCAGCAGCAGCGCACTTTAATGGTGGAGATATCATTTATCAGCTTGTCGTGTTTATTGTGTTGTTAGCTTTGCTTAAAAAGTTTGCGTGGGGTCCTTTAATGGGCATCATGAAAGAACGTGAACAACATGTTGCTAGCGAAATCGAAGCAGCAGAGGCAAGCAGAAAAGAAGCGCTTCAATATTTAGAAGAGCAACGTGAAATCGTGAAACAATCACGCACGGAAGCAGCTCAACTAATCGAAAACGCGAAGAAACAAGGCGAGGCACAACGCGAAGATATTATCAATCAAGCTCGTGCAGAAGCTGAGCGTGTGAAAGAATCAGCAAAACGTGAAATCGTACAAGAGAAGGAAAAAGCAGTTGCGGCATTACGTGAGCAAGTGGCATCCTTATCTGTTATGATTGCGTCGAAAGTGATTGAAAAAGAACTTTCAACAGCGGATCAAGAGAAATTAATTAATGAATACATTCAAGAGGTAGGAGAAGAGCGATGAGCGATTTAGCAGTAGCCAAACGTTATGCTGTAGCTCTTTTCCAAATTGCGAAAGAGCAAAATCTTCTTGACCAAATTGAAGAAGAGCTTCGCACCGTTAAAGAAGTATTCTCAAATGATACGGACTTATTAGGCTTTTTAACGCATCCAAAATTAACAAGTGATGCAAAAAGAGACATTATCTCTAGTGCTTTTTCTAGTCTGTCAACATATGTTCAAAACACATTAAAGCTAATGGTTGAGCGTCATCGTTCTGATATGATCGCGCCAATGGCTGATGAGTTTGTTGAATTAGCAAATGAAGAAAAATCAGTAGCGGATGCAACTGTATATACAGTACGCCCACTAACTGAAGCAGAAACAGAAGCGGTTTCAACTTCATTCGCAAAGAAAATCGGTAAGAAAACTTTACGTATTACGAACATTACAGATAGCAATCTGTTAGGCGGAATCAAGCTGCAAATTGGCAACCGTATTTATGACGGTTCAGTGAGCGGAAAGCTTGATCGTTTAAGCAAACAACTATTAGGTTAGTATTCACAAGATAGGGGTGAAATTCATGAGCATCAAAGCTGAAGAAATCAGTGCACTGATTAAAAAACAGATTGAAAATTATCAATCTGAAATTAAAGTGAGCGATGTTGGTACGGTAATCTCTGTTGGTGACGGTATCGCACGTGTTCACGGTTTAGATAATGCGATGGCGGGAGAGCTTCTTGAATTTTCAAATGGTACAATGGGTCTAGCGCAAAACCTTGAAGAAAATAACGTAGGTATCGTTATTCTTGGACCATTCAGAGACATTCAAGAGGGCAGTGAAGTACGTCGTACAGGTAAAATCATGGAAGTACCAGTTGGAGAAGAATTAATTGGTCGTGTTGTAAACCCACTTGGACAACCATTAGATGGTCTTGGCCCAATTAATACAACAAAAACTCGTCCAATCGAGAGCCTTGCAACAGGTGTTATGGATCGTAAATCTGTTCATGAGCCACTACAAACAGGAATTAAAGCGATCGATGCTCTTGTACCAATCGGACGCGGACAACGTGAGTTAATCATCGGGGACCGTCAAACAGGTAAAACATCTGTCGCAATCGATACAATTCTTAACCAAGCAGACCAAGATATGATCTGTATCTATGTTGCTATTGGTCAAAAAGAATCAACAGTTCGTGGAACAGTTGAAACTTTACGTAAAAATGGTGCATTAGATTACACAATCGTTGTATCTGCATCTGCATCACAACCATCTCCAATGTTATACTTAGCTCCTTATGCTGGTGTATCAATGGCTGAGGAATTCATGTTCAGCGGTAAGCACGTTTTAATCGTATATGATGATCTTTCTAAACAAGCATCTGCATACCGTGAACTTTCCCTACTACTTCGTCGTCCTCCAGGTCGTGAAGCATTCCCAGGGGATGTATTCTACTTGCACTCACGCCTACTTGAGCGTGCTGCGAAATTGAACGATACATTAGGTGCTGGTTCAATCACAGCTCTTCCATTTGTTGAAACACAAGCAGGCGATATCTCTGCTTACATTCCAACAAACGTAATTTCCATCACAGATGGACAAATCTTCTTACAATCTGATTTGTTCTTCTCAGGTGTACGTCCTGCGATTAACGCTGGTCTTTCTGTATCACGTGTTGGTGGTTCAGCTCAAATTAAAGCAATGAAAAAAGTTGCTGGTACATTACGTCTTGACTTGGCTGCTTTCCGTGAGTTGGAAGCATTCGCTCAATTCGGTTCAGATCTTGATAAAGCGACAAAAGCGAAACTAGATCGCGGTGTTCGTACAGTTGAGGTTCTGAAACAAGACTTGAACAAGCCAATTAAAGTAGAGAAGCAAGTTATGATTCTTTTCGCTTTAACAAAAGGTCACTTAGATGATATTCCAGTAGCAGACATTCGTCGCTTTGAAGAAGAGTACTATGTATTCTTAGATAAAAATCATCCTGAATTATTAGATCATATTCGCACGACAAAAGGTCTTCCTGAAGATGCTGATATCGTAGCTGCGATTAACGAATTCAAAAAATCATTCGTAATCTCTGAATAATGAACTTTAAATAATTGAAAAGGGTGGTGAGAATCAATGGCCTCTTTACGCGATATAAAGACTCGAATTAATTCGACTAAAAAGACAAGTCAAATTACGAAAGCGATGCAAATGGTATCTGCTTCGAAAATGAACCGTGCTGAAGCAAATGCAAAAGCATTTGTGCCATACATGGAGAAAATTCAAGAAGTAGTAGCTAGTATCGCAAGCGGTAGTAATAATTCGTCGCACCCAATGTTAGTATCCCGTCCTGTAAAGAAAACTGGTTACCTTGTTATTACATCGGACCGTGGATTGGCAGGGGCATACAACAGTAGTGTGCTACGTCATGTGTATAAAACCATTCAAGAACGTCATACATCGAGTAATGAGTATGTCATTATCGCAATTGGAAGAATGGGTCGCGATTTCTTCGTCAACCGTGGTATCAATGTAGAGCTTGAAGTAACGGGAGTACCGGATCAGCCAAGTTTTGCTGATATCAACTCTTTAACGAAATCAACAGTGAATTTATACTTAAATGAACTGTGTGATGAGCTGTACATGTATTACAACCATTATGTCAGCCCAATCCAACAGGATGTAACGGAGAAGAAAGTTCTTCCGTTATCTGACATTAATTCTTCTGGCGGCAAATTGACTTCTTATGAGTTTGAACCGGATGAGGAAGCAATTCTTAAAGTCTTACTACCTCAATACGCGGAAAGCTTAATTTATGGTGCGTTGTTAGATGGTAAAGCAAGTGAGCACTCTGCACGTATGACGGCTATGAAAAATGCAACGGATAATGCGAAAGAGTTAATCTCAGCATTAGACTTGCAATATAACCGTGCTCGTCAAGCAGCAATTACTCAAGAAATTACAGAAATTGTTGGCGGAGCTGCTGCTTTAGAATAGAACATTTTAGAAGGACGGGCAGCTTCCGACGATTTGCTGCTCGCTCCCTAATCTTGAATAGTCGTCACAGTAATGATTAGGAGGGAAAACGATGAATTTAGGACGCGTTACCCAAATTATGGGTCCAGTTGTTGACGTTAAATTTGAAGATGGTCAACTTCCTAAGATCTATAACGCTTTAAGAATCGAAAAAACAGCGTCTGGCGGTGAAGGCTTAACCCTTGAAGTAGCCCTTCAACTAGGTGATAATACTGTTCGTACAGTCGCAATGGCTTCTACTGACGGCTTAACTCGCGGTCAAGAAGTTGTAGATACAGGAGCTCCAATTTCTGTACCTGTAGGTGAAGTGACTCTAGGACGTGTATTCAACGTACTTGGAGAAAACATTGACCTTGCAGAAGCAATCCCTGCTGATGCTCGTCGTGATCCAATTCACAGACAAGCACCATCATTTGAAAACTTAACAACACAAGTTGAAATTCTTGAAACAGGTATTAAAGTAGTAGACCTTCTTGCTCCATATATCAAAGGTGGTAAAATCGGTCTATTCGGTGGTGCCGGTGTAGGTAAAACCGTACTAATCCAAGAATTAATCAACAACATCGCACAAGAGCACGGCGGTATCTCTGTATTCGCCGGCGTTGGTGAGCGTACTCGTGAAGGAAATGACCTTTTCCACGAGATGAGTGATTCTGGCGTTATCAGCAAAACAGCGATGGTATTCGGTCAAATGAATGAGCCGCCTGGAGCACGTATGCGTGTTGCTTTATCTGGTCTAACAATGGCTGAATATTTCCGTGATGAACAAGGACAAGACGTTCTTTTCTT
Source organism: Bacillus sp. JJ634 (assembly GCF_036962285.1). Classification (NCBI taxonomy): domain Bacteria; kingdom Bacillati; phylum Bacillota; class Bacilli; order Caryophanales; family Bacillaceae; genus Bacillus; species Bacillus sp. JJ634. The sequence continues at coordinate 32,498 of NZ_JBALMU010000001.1, read as the reverse complement.
CATCGATAACATCTTCCGTTTCACACAAGCAGGTTCTGAGGTTTCTGCCCTTTTAGGTCGTATGCCTTCTGCGGTAGGTTACCAACCAACACTTGCTACTGAAATGGGTCAATTACAAGAACGTATTACATCTACTAATGTTGGTTCTGTTACATCAATCCAAGCGATTTATGTACCAGCCGATGACTATACGGATCCAGCACCAGCGACTACTTTCGCTCACTTGGATGCGACAACAAACCTTGAACGTAAATTATCTGAGATGGGTATCTACCCTGCGGTTGATCCATTAGCATCTTCTTCTCGCGCTCTTAGCCCTGAAGTTGTAGGTGCTGAGCACTATGAAGTTGCTCGTAAAGTTCAATCTACTCTACAAAAATATAGAGAGCTTCAAGATATCATTGCGATCTTAGGTATGGATGAATTAAGCGAGGAAGACAAGCTAACAGTTGCTCGTGCTCGTAAAGTTCAATTCTTCTTATCGCAAAACTTCCACGTGGCTGAGCAGTTCACTGGACAAAAAGGTTCATATGTACCTGTTAAAGAAACAGTTAAAGGATTCAAAGAAATCCTTGAAGGTAAATATGATGAACTTCCAGAAGATGCTTTCCGCTTAGTAGGAAGAATCGAAGAAGTTGTTGAACAAGCTAAAAAAATGGCTTAATTAAAGGGACCAAGGAGGGAATGAAATGAAGACAATTAAAGTCAGTGTAGTAACTCCCGATGGCCCAGTATATGATGCAGAAGTTGAAATGGTAAGTACAAAGGCAAAAAGCGGCGAGCTTGGAGTCATGGCTGGCCACGTTCCGATGGTCGCGCCTCTTGATATCGCAGCTGTACGTCTAAAAAAGGAGAATGGCACTGAGTATGTTGCCGTTAACGGTGGCTTCTTGGAAGTTCGTCCAGATGTCGTAACCATTTTAGCTCAATCTGCTGAAAGAGCTGAAACTATCGACGTTGCCCGCGCACAAGCTGCTAAAGCACGGGCTGAAAAAAGATTAGCAGACAATCAAGGAGCGATTGATGTGGAAAGAGCTGAATTAGCTTTAAAACGCGCAATTAATCGAATCCAGATTTCTGAAATGAAATAATAACTACCAAAGTACCTAGCTTTCTTTTATAAGAGGGTTAGGTGCTTTTTATTTTTCCCCTATATTATGTAAATATGTTCTTTTATCCCACACTTAACGGGCAGTAAGACCCCCACCTCAGGCTTATGAAGAGTCAAAGAAGATAGGTGGGGTCAACTGCCCGTAAAGGTCCGATTGGTGAAATATAGTGAAACTTACCTTTGCGATTTTCAAAGGTATAGTTGAACCAA
>NZ_JBALMU010000001.1:16533-31155 GCF_036962285.1 Bacillus sp. JJ634 | reverse complement strand
TCTTAGTGACCGTAGAACGTGGCTAACCATCAGTGGGGGATGAAAGAACCCCCCACTGATGGAAGTTTCACTTTATAGGTTAGGAATCTCACCAATTTCTGTCGAATACTGTCCATTTAGTTCTCCGATTGGATGTATGCGCTTACGTCCTTATTTCCTCAAGTCTTTTACTCATATCCACTCTCTCTTGTGCATAATAATGAACCATAGCAAAATAGACAAGCCGATACTTTTTTAAAAAAGGAGCCCAACATGGATTCTCAATGGTATCTTTATCAAAATAATTATGTGATGGTGTTTGTTTTCCTTTGCCTTGGGATTTTATTACCCGTAATCGCTCTTTTTCTTGGTAAGCTGCTTCGACCACATAAACCGACTGAAGCAAAATATACAACCTATGAAAGTGGAGTCGAACCATTTCATGATTCTTGGGTTCAGTTTCATGTACGTTATTATTTATTTGGCTTACTATTTGTCATTTTTGATGTAGAAACAGTTTTTCTTTATCCATGGGCCGTTGCCTATGAAAAATTAGGAATCTTTGCTTTAGTAGAAATGCTCATTTTTGTGATGATGCTGCTCATTGGACTACTCTATGCTTGGAAGAAGAGGGTGTTAACATGGAAATGAATGTGCCAGGTGTTACGGATGCTGAATTACATGAGCTTCGCCAAAGTGTTTTTTTATCCACGCTTGAACAGCTTAAAGGATGGGCAAGAAGCAACTCCTTGTGGCCGATGACGTTTGGGTTAGCGTGCTGTGCCATTGAAATGATGGGTGTTGGCTCATCGCATTATGATCTGGATCGCTTCGGTTCTTTCTTTCGTACCTCTCCTCGTCAATCAGATGTCATGATTGTGTCAGGGACGGTAACGAAGAAAATGGCTCCCATTTTAAGAAGGTTGTATGATCAAATGCCTGAGCCGAAATGGGTTATTGCGATGGGCTCCTGTGCAACAGCTGGCGGGCCTTATGTATATTCCTATTCCGTCGTCAAAGGCGTCGATCAAATCGTTCCGGTGGATGTGTACATTCCAGGTTGTCCACCAAATCCAGCAGCACTCATTTATGGTATCCATAAGCTAAAAGAAAAGATTCGCTATGAAGCCAAAACGGGGAAGCGAGTGATGTAAATGGATGAGAACGAACTAACCCGATTAAAAAAAGAAGCCGCAGAAAAAGCGAAAGCAGCAGCTATCAAAAGAAGGCAAGAGAAAGAAAGGCAAGCATCAGAAAGCGGACAGGATTTAGAACTGGCCAAGAAGAAAGCCGCTGCCGCCGCCAAAGCGAAGGCTGCCGCTGCTGCAAAGGCTAAAGCAAAAGCCGCTTCAACTGAGACAAAAGAAGAAGAAGCAAGTGTTGAACCATCACCGAATGAGCCGTTTCTTCAACACTATATACAGGTGATTGAAAGACAGGTAGGTGCAGATTCATTTGAAGAATACTATATTAATAGATTATCAAAAGACGTGCCAACCATTTTAGCCAAACCGCACACTTATATGGATATCGCACAAGTGTTGAAGCAGCACTTACACTTTGACTTTCTAGCTGAACTACATGGAACGGATTTTGAAACACATATGGAAGTGTATGTTTATTTATGCTCTTTACAGAATGGACAGTCTGTTGTTTTAAAGGTAAAGCTTGATCGAGACAATCCAATCATTTCATCGTTAGTTCCATTATGGAAAGGAGCTGATTGGCCAGAATGTGAGGCGTACGATTTACTAGGAATTCAATTTAGCGGGCATCCGAATTTAAAACGAATTCTCCTGGGTGAAGACTGGATTGGGTACCCGCTTCGAAAAGATTATAAGCCGCATGATGAGGAGGTGTAGTATGTTACGTACAGAGGAAATGCTTCTGAATGTAGGCCCGCAGCATCCTAGTACGCACGGTGTGTTTCGACTTGTGATTAAAATTGAAGGGGAAATCATTAAAGAAGCAACACCTGTCATTGGCTATCTTCATCGTGGTACCGAAAAACTAGCAGAGAATTTACAATATACGCAAATCATTCCCTATACCGATCGTATGGATTATTTAGCAGCTATGACTAATAATTATGTACTGTGTCATGCAGTGGAAACGATGGCGAGTATTACAGTGCCGGACCGTGCAGAATACTTACGAATCATCACAATGGAACTTGGGCGAATTGCCAGTCATCTTGTATGGTGGGGAACGTATTTATTAGATTTAGGAGCAACTAGTCCTTTTTTATATGCGTTTCGTGAACGAGAAATGATTATTAATCTATTAAATGAACTATGCGGTGCCAGACTTACATTCAACTATATGCGCGTCGGCGGGGTGAAATGGGATGCACCGGACGGGTGGCTCGAGAAAGTCTCGGAGTTTATTCCATATATGAGAGAGCAGCTTCACGGGTATCATCAACTTGTAACTGGGAATGAAATTTTTCTAAATCGAGTTAAAGGAGTCGGTACGTATACGCGAGAAGAGGCAATTGCTTATTCTTTAAGCGGTGCTAACTTACGGTGTACAGGAGTGAAAAGAGACTTGCGTAAAGATGAACCGTATTCGATTTATGATCGATTTTCCTTTGAGGTTCCCACACGTGAAGCGGGTGATGCGTGGTCGCGCTATGAGTGCCGAATGGAAGAAATAGAAGAATCACTGAAAATCTTAGAGCAAGCGGTTGCTCAATTTCCGAGTGACGGTCCTATTTTAGCTAAAGTTCCTAAAATCATTAAACCACCAAAGGGAGAAGCCTTTATCAGAATTGAATCGCCGCGTGGCGAAATTGGCTGTTATATTGCGAGCGATGGGAAAAAAGAGCCCTACCGGCTTAAATTTCGTCGCCCTTCCTTTTATAATTTGCAAATTCTCCCGAAGTTGCTGGAGGGAGAAAATATGGCGAATTTAATTGCTATTTTAGGCGCGATTGATATTGTGCTCGGGGAGGTCGATGGATAATGATGCAAGAGTTGCTGCAATCAGCTCCAAGCTGGACGAATCTTGGCATCTTCTTCGGTTTAGCGGTCCTCTTTTTGTTTGTTGTACTAGGGTTTGTTACGTTTGCGATTTTATCGGAGCGGAAGATTATGGGGTTTATGCAGATGCGGATTGGACCTAATCAGGTTGGAGGGAGCTGGGGGCTTTTGCAGACAGTAGCAGATGTGCTAAAGCTGCTGTTAAAGGAAGATACGATTCCGAAGAAAGCCGACCGGCCGCTTTATATATTAGCTCCTGTCCTTGCCTTTGCCCCCGCTTTTATGGTGCTGGCGACGCTCCCGTTTACGAATCAATTTCAGTTTGCAGATATCGGTGTAGGTCTTCTTTATTATATAGCGATTTCAGGGATTACGACCATCGGGGTTGTAACAGCAGGATGGGCTTCTAACAATAAGTATTCATTAATGGGCGGAATGCGTGCGGCTGCTCAAATGATTTCTTATGAAATTCCTCTTGTGATGTCGCTTGTAGGCGTGGTGCTGTTAACAGGCAGTCTAAATTTAAGGGAAATCGTAGCGGCCCAAGAAGATATTTGGTTTATCTTTTTACAACCAGTCGGATTTATTGTGTTCTTTATCGCAGCGATTGCTGAATTAAATCGTGTCCCATTTGATCTTCCAGAGGCAGAGTCAGAGCTTGTGGCTGGATTTCATGTAGAATATTCTGGTTTCCGCTGGGCATTTTTTATGCTCGCGGAATATGTGTATATGTTTGCGATGGCGACTTTAACAACGCTGCTCTTTTTAGGCGGGTGGCATTCGCTTCCGTTTTTAGACTTTATTCCAGGCGCCGTTTCATTTGCGCTAAAATTTAGCGTTGTTATTTATGTCCTCATTTGGATTCGAGTTTCTTTTCCGCGCTTACGTGCAGACCAGCTTATGGAATTCGCTTGGAAGGTATTATTACCGATTGCTTTAGCGAATATTTTCTTAACAGCTCTTTTGAAAGAATTATTTTAAAAAAGCGAAGGGAGGCCCCGCTCATGTTCGGATTAGCAAAAGGATTAGCGTATACATTAAAAAACTTATCGCGGAAAAAAGTGACCTATTCATATCCTGATGAACCATTGCCGCTTCCTGATCGGTTCCGTGGCATTCAGAAGTTTTATCCAGACAAGTGCATCGTCTGTAATATGTGTGTAAACATTTGTCCAACGGATTGTATTCAATTAACAGGTGTGAAAAATCCGGATCCAACGAAGAAGGGAAAGGTTATTTCCACCTATGATATTAACTTTGAAATTTGCATTTTATGCGATCTTTGCACAGAGGTCTGTCCAACCGAAGCGATTGTGATGACAAACAAATTTGAATTAGCGGAATATAGTCGGGATGAACTATTTAAAGACTTACAATGGCTGGATGAAAATGACCAGCATGTTCGAAAGGAGAATAAAGTATGAGTGTTTCCGGTGAAATGCTCGCTTTTCTAGGGTTAGCCTTTGTTGCTGTTTTAGGAGGCATTTTACTGATTCAGTTAACGAAAGTCGTTCATATGGTTCTTGCGCTTGTGTTTACCTTTGTCAGTATTGCGGGGATTTACTTGTTGTTATCAGCTGAGTTTGTCGCCGTTGTTCAAATTTTACTGTATTCAGGAGCGATTACAATTGTGATGCTGTTCGGAATTATGCTCACAAACAATCAAAAACAGGAGGAAGAAAAGGGAAACGGGTGGCGTAAAATTCTTTTGCTGCTTGGGATTCTCGGCTTTGCCTTTGCTGTGTATATCGGGATTTATAACTTAGATATCCCTGTTCAACCGACAACGTTACATGAAGCGAATACAGAGCAGATTGGGATTGCGTTATTTTCAAAGTTTGTGATTCCATTTGAGCTGATGTCGGTGTTGCTGCTCGTTGCTTTAGTAGGAGCGATTGTATTAGCCAAAAAAGATGATGAGGGGGCATAAGTGATGACATCAGTCCCGTTGTCTGCGTATCTTGTTTTAGCGCTTATTTTATTTTGTATTGGGTTATATGGTGCCTTAACGAAGAGAAATACGGTTATTGTGCTCATTTCGATTGAGCTGATGTTAAATGCCGTTAATATTAATCTCGTTGCTTTTAGTAAATTTGGAATGACGCCAGCCATTACAGGGCAAGTCTTTTCTTTATTTACGATGACCATTGCAGCAGCAGAGGCAGCGGTGGGCCTAGCGATTTTAATGGCATTGTATCGCAATCGTAAAACGGTTCATATCGACGAAATGAATACGATGAAGCATTAATCGTATCCGTGTCAAACAAGCCTGTTGAAAAAGGAGTTGGATAGTCATGGTCGACAATGCTTGGCTGATACCGCTTTTTCCGCTCGCCTCATTTTTCCTGTTGCTTCTATTTGGTAAGCGTTTGGGCTCGCGAAGTGCAGAGGTTGGCAGTCTACTTACGTTTGTTTCCTTTATATGCGCAGCTGTTGTTTTCACTAAGAGTTTGCATGATCTAAGTTATAAACAGACATTCAACTGGTTAACGGTTGGGAACGCACAGATAACGGTTGGCTTTGAACTGAATCCATTGAATGTTCTTATGCTTGTACTCGTTTCGTTCATTAGTTTTCTCGTTCATATGTATTCAAAAGGGTATATGAAGGGAGAAAAACGAATCTCCATTTTTTATGCTTACTTAGGACTTTTCACGTTTGCGATGCTAGCTCTTGTGATGTCTCCTAATTTGCTTCAATTATATATTTTTTGGGAGCTTGTTGGTTTAGGCTCGTTCTTGTTAATCGGTTTTTATTTTCATAAACAGGAAGCCAAGCGAGCGGCGAAAAAGGCCTTTATTATGACAAGAATTGGGGATATGGGCCTTCTCATTGGGATGATTCTTTTATTCTGGCAAACACGCAGCTTTGAATATAGCGCTATTTTTCAAGCGGTGAAAGCGGGGGACATATCGCAATCATTGCTCACGTTTATTGCGATTATGATCTTTGTCGGCGCGGTCGGTAAGTCCGGACAATTTCCTTTACACACCTGGCTTCCAGATGCGATGGAAGGTCCCACTCCTGTATCTGCTCTTATTCATGCAGCAACAATGGTTGCAGCGGGTGTGTATTTAGTTGCTGCGATGTATCCTTTATTTCAAGCCAGTGAAATAGCCCTCTTAGTCGTAGCGTTGACAGGTGGTTTGACCGCTTTATTTGCCGCAAGCATCGCGGTGGTCCAAACAGATGTGAAGCGGATTCTTGCTTATTCAACGATGAGTCAGCTTGGGTTTATGTTTCTTGCACTTGGTACGGCAGGGTATGTTGCGGCGGTCTTTCATTTAGTAACACATGCTTTTTTTAAAGCCCTCCTTTTTCTTGCAGCTGGAAGTGTCATTCATGCTGTGCATACACAAAATATCGAGAAAATGGGCGGGCTTTGGAAGAAATTGAGATGGACAGGACCTTTATTTTTAATCGGGACGTTGGCCATTTCAGGAGTCCCTCTATTATCAGGTTTTTTTAGTAAAGAGGAAATTCTTCTTTCTGTTTGGGAGAACGGGAATTATTTCTTATTTACGCTGGTGCTCCTTACTTCGCTTTTAACAGCCTTTTATATGTTTCGTTTATTTTTTTCCATCTTTGGCGGGGAAGAGAGGACATCCATTCATGCTGTAAAGGAATCACCTATGATCATGTGGCTGCCAATGACCATTCTCGCCGTTTTTTCGATTGGCATTGGCTATGTTCAAACACCGTGGTTTGGTACATTTCTTGGAGATTGGCTGACAAATGAAAACAGTCATCATGAGTCCTCACTTTGGCTCATGCTTATTGCGACCATTGTTTCGGGAATCGGTATAGGGATTGCTTATATGCTGCACCGAAAAGGCAGTCTGCTTACAGGAGGCAGGTCGATTGCCTATCGAATAGTTGCCAATAAATATTATATTGATGAATTGTATGAACGAACTATGATTGTATCGACGAAAGCCATTAGCCGTAGTTTTGTTTATATAGAACGATATGTAATAGACGGTTTCCTGTTGGTTGTAATGCGAATTACTCGTATTTTTGCGAAGAAGGCAACAAAGCTGCAATCCGGACAAGTACAGCAGTATGGCACAGTTGCCTTTCTTAGCTTAGCTGTCTTAGTGGTCGTATATTTGGTTGCAGGGGGGTACTTGCGATGAATGACTATTTGCTTCCCTTATTAGTATTCTCACCAGTCATCGGGATGATTATGATTTGGCTAATGCCAAAAACAGAGGAAAAAACACTGAAGCAATTTGGTTGGATTGGCACATTAATGCCGCTGTTGATCTCGTTATTTCTTTATCAACAATGGCTGACGGATATTTCACTATCTTCTTATCAGATTAAATGGAATTGGATTCAGTTTGGTAATTTAGCGATGTATGACGATACCTTGTATACGGTTGATTTTGAATTAAGCCTTGATGGGTTTAGCCTAGTGTTTGTCCTATTAACAACGGTTTTATCGATGCTGGCAGCACTGGCTTCCTTTTATATTAAAACAGAATGGAAAGGCTACTTTTTGTTGTTCTTGCTGCTCGAAATCGGGATGTTAGGTGTGTTTATGGCAGATAATTTACTTTTATTCTTCCTCTTTTTTGAAGTGACATTTGTTTCGCTTTTCTTCTTAGTTGGGAGATGGGGGTATCTAAATAAGGAGAAGGCAGCCTATCATTTTCTCGTCTATAACGGTATTGGCTCTGTCTTATTGTTATTTGTCATTGCAACGTTGTTTGTTCGAGTAGGAACAACGAATATTGATGCGTTAACTCATATTTTAAATGTCGGTGATGTGTCACTGTTGGCACCGATTTCTCCTTTCTTAACGGAAGTGCTTTGTATCCTGCTATTTATCGCTTTTGCAATTAAATTGCCGGTCTTTCCGTTTCATAGTTGGATGGTTCGTGTACATCGTGAAGCGGCGCCGCCTGTTGTTATGCTCCATGCAGGCGTACTGTTGAAAATTGGAGCTTACGGCATGATTCGCTTTGGCCTTGGAATCTTTCCAGAACAGGTGGAAAAGCTCGCGCTGCTGTTTATGATTGTCGGGGTTATCAGCTTTTTATATGGAGCGTTTTTGGCGCTCGTTCAAACGGATTTAAAGCTTGTTTGGGCGTATTCCTCCGTATCACATATGGGCATTGTTTTCTTCGGGTTTGGAACGCTTAATGATGCAGGTCTTCAAGGTGCTGTTTTTCAAGCCGTCTCTCATGGTGCGATTGCCGCGCTTCTGTTTTTCTTAATTGCGCTATTATATGAGCGGACAGGAACAACAGAATTGAATGAACTGGGAGGCTTGGCTGCACATATGCCCATTTTCTCAGGTGTGCTTCTGACGGCAGGGCTAGCGGCACTCGGTTTACCTGGGATGTCAGGATTTATTAGTGAATTTATGGCCTTTTTGGGGCTCTTTAAAGAACAAATGCTGTTAGCCATCGTTGCTGTGGTCGGGCTTATTTTAACAGCAGCTTATACGCTGAGAGCGGTTTTAAAGATAACGTTTGGAAAAAAGACATACTCCGTGACTTGGCGGGATGTGCAGGGCATCGAGTATGTGCCCATTGTCATTTTGTTTACGGTTATTGTAGCGATTGGGGTTTATCCGATGTGGCTTGGTCAACTAGTGCAAGAGGATATTACGACATGGCTGTTAAGGATCGGAGGATGATGAAATGGATATGAAAACCGTGCTCTCATATGAATGGGGCGCCATGATGCCAGAATTTATAATCCTTGGGACAGCGATTCTTTTATCCTTATTTGACTTATTTGCACCGAAGCGATTCAACCGGAGACCGCTCGCTTGGTTTGCGCTAATAGGCATTGCACTTGCTTTCGTATCACTCGTCAGTTTGCTGCCGTTAGCCGAAACGAGTATTTTAGCCGATACATTTCGTCTGGACTCTTTTGCAAAGGCCAGTAAGCTTCTTTTATTAATAGGGGCAGGTCTTGTCATTGTATTGGCGGCAAGTCATTCAGCTAATGATGGTTTACGAGACTATCAAGGAGAATTTTATTATTTATTCTTAGCTGCTTTACTTGGTGCTATGATGATGACATCGAGCGGTGACTTAATTACGTTAGTTGTTGGGTTAGAGCTGTTGTCTATTTCTTCTTATATATTGGCAGGGATGAAGAAGAAAAATCTGAGGTCTAATGAAGCGGCATTAAAATATGTAGTGATGGGCGGCATTTCAACAGCGATTACATTGTTTGGCATGAGTTATTTATATGGACTAACCGGTTCGACGAATTTAGGAGAGATGAGTGAAACGATGGCGAGGGTAAGTGATAGCCAAGTGCTTTATTTACTCGGTCTAGCTTTCTTTATGGTTCTTGTCGGGTTGTCCTTTAAGCTGGCAACAGCACCGTTTCATATGTGGGCACCAGATGTATATGAAGGAGCCCCTACGCCAGTAACAGCATTTTTAAGTGTCATTTCTAAAATAGCAGGCTTTGTCATTTTGTTACGCTTGTTATTATCGCTCTTTCTTACAGCATCGGGTGACACGCTCGGAACGGTGACGTTTTTAGAGCAAAATCGCGTGTTTATTGCCGTTTTAGCTGGGGCAACGATGATTATTGGGAATGTGTTAGCGTTAAGGCAGCAAAATGTGAAGCGATTGCTGGCTTATTCAGGCATCGCTCATGCAGGCTACTTGTTAGTAGCAGTGGCGACATTAGGGGGCGGCTACTTTTTATTAGATACGGTTTGGTTTTACTTTCTTGCCTATTTATTGATGAATATCGGAGCCTTTGCTGTGTTTCAATGGTTAGCAGATGCAAATAGTTCGGAACAAAGGCTTATTTTTGCAGGATTAGCGAAACGGTCTCCCGCAGCAGCGGTCGCTATGACCATTTTTCTTCTTTCATTAGCAGGCATTCCAGGAACGGCAGGGTTTATTGGAAAGTTTCATATTTTTCTAGGGGCGCTGTTAGGAAGTACGCCAACGGATTATATTCTAGCTAGCATTCTATTAGCAACAACGATTCTTTCCTATGTGTATTATTTTAGTTTACTTGTTCAAATCTTTTTTCGCCCAGCTGCAACAAAAGAAGCGGTGCGGTTCCCTGTTAGCTTGATGATTGTACTTCTTGTTTGTGTAGTGGGTACGATGATTTTTGGACTTGCTCCAAATATGGCATTAGATTTTCTTCATCAACATTTTGGTGACTTTACGGACTTTATCTCCATGGAGTAATCGAATGATATAGAAGAAGGGGCTTGCACGTGTAGAAGGCAAGCCTTTTTATCCTGTCGAAAAATTTTTTTGCGTAATCGAGATGATTAATTCCAAATTAAAGGGTGTTTTGTGATAGAATGAACATTGTATGTATATAGGAGGGTTTATATGTTTTCAGCAATTGGCCAACAAGCCTTACTCAGTATGATCGTACATCTATGTTTTATTGCAGTAACTTGGTGGGCTTTGCAAGCGTTAAACTTTCAGAAGCTTTTACGATCGAACGCGGTCTTACAAGCGAGAGTATTATATATTTTATTAACGATTGCGATTGGATCAGTTGTGAGTAATTTCTTCCTTGATTACCTAGTTTTTGCGAAACAGCTGCCATATATATTCAATCAGTAAGCAGCATGTACTGTGTATAACTATCTATTTCTAGTTATTTAACGAGCATGTCATCAATTGGCGAAAAAAATGAGGTATGAACTCCCTTCCCCGGGCAAGAATGATAGGAGGGAGGGATTTAACATGTATAAATGGAACAATAAAATGTTAATATACATATTATTTATCAGCCTGTTGGTGATGGTGTGGGGGAACAGTACAACGGTGGCGAAGGATCAATTAGATATTGTTACAATCGCTGAACATCTAGAAAAAGAAGAGAATGTAAGCATAGAAGAGTGGTCTGTATTTGCGAGAGAAGTAAATAACGAGATTGCTACAAAAGAAGAGTTTGAGAGAAAAGTGCATACTTTAAAACAAAAGTATCCGGACTTTCAATGGAGCTTTTTCGATGAGGGTGATGCTTGGAAGGCAGAAGCAACATTCAGCCACGGATCTCATCTGACAGAATCAATCAGAATGGTTACAACAAGGGAACATAAGAACATCGTTACCTATATCATATATGAAGTGAAGGGGGACAAATGGGACAAAGGATATCCCCATTTCTTAATTACAACCCTTGAGCACAGGATGAATGGCATATTTATGGATACTCCTTCAGTTTTTGCTTGTATGGAAGGGTATATCAGTGATAATATGAATTCGGCTTTACCTGCACAAATGGAAAAATTGTTACAAAGATTTAATGCAAGCGAAATAGAGGGTGTAGAGGATGAGAACTTTGTTTCGACTTCTGCTCATTCTGCCTTATTTACACAAAGTTTAAAGAATACTAAAATCAATATGCAACTTGGTTTACGGACAGATGGATTGGGCGCAAGGACAAGTTTTGTTATTGGCACACCCATCATTACGTTTGAATATTAATATAGAGAAAATGGACGCGGAGGGGAATACTTTTGGAAAAAATCATTGTCCGCGGCGGAAAACGGCTTAGCGGAACAGTTAAAGTAGAAGGGGCTAAGAACGCTGTTTTGCCGGTGCTCGCTGCAACCTTATTAGCAAGCGATGGAAAAAGTATCATTCATGATGTTCCAACGCTCTCCGATGTATATACAATTAACGAAGTTTTGCGCAACTTGAATGCAGAGGTTGCCTTTCACAATAATCAAGTAACTGTAGATGCATCAAAGGAGCTTTTAGAAGAAGCGCCATTTGAATATGTACGTAAAATGCGCGCGTCTGTATTAGTAATGGGTTCACTACTTGCAAGAACTGGCCGTGCTCGTGTAGCATTGCCTGGCGGCTGTGCGATTGGTTCACGTCCAATTGATCAGCATTTAAAAGGCTTTGAAGCAATGGGAGCAAAGGTGAAGGTCGGGAACGGCTTCATTGATGCGGAAGTAGAAGGCGGATTAAAAGGTGCAAGAGTTTACCTTGACTTTCCAAGTGTAGGTGCTACAGAAAATATTATGATGGCTGCTACATTGGCTGAAGGTACAACAATTTTAGAAAACGTTGCAAAGGAACCAGAAATTGTTGATTTAGCGAACCTTTTGAATAAAATGGGAGCTAAGGTCAAAGGAGCTGGAACAGCAACGATAAAAATTGAAGGTGTCAAGAAATTATATGGTGCCGAGCATACGATTATTCCTGATCGTATTGAGGCGGGTACATTTATGACAGCGGCTGCGATTACGCGTGGAAACGTACTTGTTAAAGGAGCCGTTCCTGAACATCTAACTTCTTTGATTGCAAAGATGGTAGAAATGGGTGTTGAGATTACGGAAGAAGAGGACGGCTTACGTGTAATTGGACCAGAAAAGTTAAAAGCTGTCGATATTAAAACGATGCCGCATCCAGGATTCCCGACGGATATGCAATCACAAATGATGGCCTTGCTTCTTCGTGCAGAAGGAACAGGGATGATTACAGAAACGGTGTTCGAAAACCGTTTTATGCATGTAGAAGAATTCCGTAGAATGAATGCAAATATCAAGATTGAAGGACGTTCTGTTATTACAAATGGTCCATCTGATTTACAAGGGGCTGAAGTAGCAGCAACTGATTTACGAGCGGCTGCGGCGTTAATTTTAACAGGTCTTGTTGCAGATGGCATTACACGTGTAACAGAATTGAAGCATCTAGATCGAGGCTATGTGAATTTCCATGGCAAATTAGCTGCACTCGGAGCTGATATCGAACGTGTGACAGAGGTAACGCCAACGGAAACGGTTGCTTTGGATATTAATGCGTAATAGATAGAGAGACTGCGATGAAACGCAGTCTTTTTTCTGTTTGTGAGTAAGGAATCCCGCCAAATTCTTCGATAATCCCGCTAAATTTGCAAAAAATCCCGCCAAATTCCCCGATAATCCCGTCAAATTCGTGAAAAATCATGCCAATTGATTATTTTAGTTCTACTTGCTTGTCCACTTCCATACATTTATGAGGAGAGTAGAAAATGTGTAGGGAGGCCAAGGAACTTTGAAAGCACTTAAACCGATGTTCATGCTAATAGTCGTTGTAATCGTCGTGATCATCCTCCTTCCAGCTATGCTTGTGCTTCCGTTTTCCAATGATACAACGTTTGGAAAATTAACGGAAAATATTGAACGAAAGGCAACGAATGAACAAAGTAAGGAGAAGATGAAAGAGCCGGCTGTCGAAGTAGCCGTGCTTCGAACAACGTCTAAGCAAGTTCAAAAACTACCGCTTGAATCGTATTTAATTGGTGTTGTTGCAGCTGAAATGCCTGTTCACTTTGAAAAAGAAGCGTTGAAAGCTCAAGCATTAACAGCTAGAACGTATATTGTCAATCAGCTCATTCAAGGAGACCGAACAGGGTTACCAGCTAATGCAGATGTAAGTGACGGTGAAAACCACCAGGTATATAAAAGCGATCAAGAGCTAAAAGAGTTATGGGGCTCTCAGTATAAACAGAACCTTCAAAAGATAAAGGGAGCTGTGCAGGAGACAGCGGGGCAGATTTTAACATATGATGGTGATCCTATTACAGCTACTTTTTTTTCCACGAGTAACGGATATACGGAAAACTCTGAAGAATATTGGAAAGCTGCTTATCCTTATTTAAAAAGTGTTTCAAGCCCTTGGGATACAGAATCTCCGAAATTTTATAACAAAGTCGCGATGACAGTGGCAGATTTTGAACAAAAATTAGGTGTAAATGTTCCGAGTGGGACAGAAATTGGAACGGTTGTTGAACGGACAGCAGGAAAGAGAGTAGGAGTTGTAAGAATTAACGGAAAAGAATTAACAGGGAAGCACATTCGGGAAAAACTACATTTAATGTCCTCCGATTTTAGCTGGGAACGTGAAGGTAATCAAATTATCATTACGACAAAAGGGTATGGCCACGGAGTAGGAATGAGCCAATATGGAGCGAACGGCATGGCTCAGGAGGGAAAAAGCTATAAAGACATCGTAAAGTATTATTATAAAGGGGTTGCGATTCAGTCATCAAACAAGTGGGTGAATACGCTAACAGTAAAAAAATAAGAGCTGAGATTCCAGCTCTTATTTTTTGTCGGTTAATTTTTCAATAATTGTTAAGAAGCCTCGCTTACGCTTGAAATAGTGATATTGAACGTGGAAATAAGCAGCAAGCACTCCGATGATATCTTTAACGACATCAATCAGTGTAGCAGAACGCGCTGGCACAAATGATTGATGGATTTCATCAACAATTCCATACAGGCTAGCGGCAATCGCAGCCAGGAGACTCAAACTAGCTGTTAGCTTGTGGTTGGCAGCAAAAGCGGCCACAAACAGCATATACAAAATGGCAAAGGCAACTAAGTGAAGTGCTTCTTTTACGAAGCGATCTGTTGCCGATGAAGGCAACTCAATAAACGTATCATCCGGCATGCTCGACATGACCCAAATGGCAATCATATAGAGGAGCGGTAATAGCGTCAACGTAACGCGAAAAGCTTTCTGCATCTACAAAACATCCTTTGTTATCTATACTATTAGTCATTTTAACAGGAAATGCAGCAGAGTGGAATGAACAAGCGAGATTATCTCAGCAAATGTCGTCATAATTTTACCATTTCAAATTTCTTTGCATAAAACTGTTACATGACACTGTTGATTTCTGGCTTATTTTAGCTCTGGCGCCATGAAAC
>NZ_JBALMU010000001.1:0-16516 GCF_036962285.1 Bacillus sp. JJ634 | reverse complement strand
GTTTCATGGCGCCAGAGCAACCTTTCAGCTTGCTGAAAGCCGTGTGAAACCGCGATCTTCACACGAAATGAGCCAAAAATCGCTTTTCCAACAATATTATTTAACAGAGCCGTGCATAAAAGGAATACCTTTGTCACAAAATAAATCTAAAAATATTTTTCAGGATATGTATATTCTTTAAGCAATCTGTTCAGAATGATTGCTGAGGTGATAATTATGAGAGAGGAAGAAAAGAAATCTACTTCCAAATTCCGACGTATTCTGAAAAAACGTTGGGCGTTACCAGCAATCTACATTTCAAGTGCAGCTCTTATCCTAGCCTTGGTATTTATCGTTCAAAATAGCTTCAACAACTCAGCTAGTCCTGACAAGGTAGAGGATTCAGCACAATCAGGTGAAAATTACGATGAGCCTGCAGTTGAAGTAAACAGCAGTCTTGAATCGATTCAAATGCCAGTGAAAGATGTTGCGAGTACTGTCGTAAAGAAGCCATTCTATGATGTGAATGCTGATGAAAAAGCACAGGAAGAAGCATTGGTTTCTTATGATAACCGCTATGAGCCAAACAAAGGAATTGATATCGCACAAAAAGATGGAAAAGCCTTTGATGTAGTAGCTGCTTTAAGTGGCGTCGTAACAAAAGTGCAAGAAGATGCTTTATTAGGAAATGTCATTGAAGTAGAGCATGAAGATGGTGTTGTAACACGTTATCAAGCTGTTACAGACATTCAAGTTGCGGTTGGAGATCAAGTGAAGCAAGGACAAGCAATTGCTACTGCAGGAAAAAGTCAAATCAATGAAGACGCAGGTACACATGTTCACTTTGAAATCCGCAAAGATAAAGTTGCGGTAAATCCAAGTGATTATGAAGGTAAGCAAGCTTCTTCTATTCAAACAGAATCCGTATCTTCAGATGATGAAGAAGTAGAAGCAGAACCAAAAGAAGATACAAAAGAAGAACCAAGTCAAGAAGAGAACAGCAATTCAAACGAAGCAGACGAACAACCAGTACAATAAAAGCATTCGTCAACCCATGTTATGATGCGACAACTGAACAATTTGGTGCAGGAAACCCGTTCACAGGCGGGTTTCTTTTGCTATAGACAAAATAAAATGAAAAACTCGACGATAAATTAAAAATTTCGATAGAAGATAAACAGCTATTTATATTTATTATTTATTTAAAAAGCCCAATATCGTCAATTTTTTGAAAAAAACGCTTGTCTTATGGTATATATCCTTACCCAAGCTAATACACTGTTAGAAACCGTACAAAGAGAGTGTTTGAGGTGAGGACTCGTCTATTATAATTGAAGGAAAATGTTAGCACCATTAGATTCGACAAACGAATCTCATTTCACACTTCTCACATCCAACTTGGGGAGGTCGAGTGGTGTGCACGATTACATCAAAGAAAGAACTATCAAGATAGGAAAGTATATCGTGGAAACAAGGAAAACAGTGCGTGTCATTGCAAAAGAGTTTGGTGTATCCAAAAGTACCGTTCACAAAGATTTAACCGAAAGACTTCCAGAGATCAATCCTGAATTGGCTAATGAAGTGAAGGATATATTGGATTATCATAAATCCATTCGTCACCTTAGAGGAGGCGAAGCAACCAAGCTCAAATATAAGCGCTCTGAGAGAGAGGAAGAAATTGTAAATTAGTAACCGAAGCCACTTACAAATGTTGTAGGTGGTTTTTTTTAGGCATTTTAGGTAGGAATATGGTACCTTATAAAGGTCGTGATTTTTAACTGGACATGAAAACAATCGGTACGTTTTGATGTTTAGTTTGTCGTGAAAAGATAAGAGTTGCCTATGTATTTCTTACCGTAAGAGACATAATTCGACAGGATTTCTGTTTTGACTCTTACTTGTCATAAGACAATATGATAAAATATAAAATTAGGATAGTTTCGGTTTCACGTGAGGATAATCAAGGAGGATATAAACAAATGTTTGCTAGAGATATTGGGATTGATCTTGGAACAGCAAATGTTCTAATACATGTTAAAGGCAAAGGAATCGTTTTAAATGAGCCATCTGTTGTGGCCATTGATAAAAATACAAATCGTGTGTTGGCTGTCGGTGAAGAAGCAAGAAAAATGGTCGGACGTACACCTGGAAATATTATGGCTATTCGTCCGTTAAAAGATGGAGTAATTGCAGACTTTGATGTTACAGAAGCGATGCTTAAACATTTTATTAATAAATTGAATGTGAAAGGTTTCCTTTCCAAGCCAAGAATTTTAATCTGTTGTCCAACAAATATTACAAGCGTTGAACAAAAAGCGATTAAAGAAGCAGCAGAAAAAAGCGGCGGTAAAAAGGTGTATTTAGAAGAGGAACCAAAGGTAGCTGCAATTGGAGCAGGAATGGATATCTTCCAACCGAGCGGAAACATGGTCGTTGATATCGGTGGCGGAACGACAGACATCGCGGTTCTTTCTATGGGGGATATCGTTACGTCTTCTTCGATTAAAATGGCTGGGGATAAATTTGACAATGAGATTTTACACTATGTTAAACGTCAATATAAGCTGCTTATTGGGGAGCGCACAGCAGAAAATATTAAAATTCAAGTAGCGACTGTTTTCCCTGGTTCACGTAAAGAAGAAATTGAAATTCGCGGGCGTGATATGGTTTCGGGTCTACCGAGAACGATTACGGTGAATTCAGAGGAAATTGAAGAAGCTCTTCGTGAACAAGTATCGGTCATTGTTCAAGCGGCGAAAAGTGTGCTTGAAAGAACACCGCCAGAACTTTCAGCGGATATTATCGATCGTGGTGTTATTTTAACAGGCGGCGGTGCATTATTGCACGGTATTGACTTACTTCTTGCAGAAGAGTTAAAAGTACCGGTATTAGTAGCGGAAAATCCAATGGATTGTGTGGCAGTCGGAACAGGTGTCATGCTTGATAATATGGACAAGTTGCCAAAACGTAAATTTAATTAAATGATGTGAAAGAAGGATCTAACGTTCAGATAAGTAGGGGATGAAACAGAAGCCCGTTGAGCAATAGATCCTTTTTTGTATAGCCTTTAAGAGAGTTCCTTGATCCTTCATACCAATATTCTCCTGCATTTTTAACTTCAAATATAAATAGAAACAGCCGATAATGTACATATACGGTCAAAAATGGAACGGTACATATGAGAAGGAGCGATATAAGGATGCTAAGAGGATTTTATACAGCAGCTTCAGGGATGCTAACTCAGCAAAGACGGACAGAAATGTTAACAAACAATATGGCGAATGCGAATACCCCGGGCTATAAAGCTGATCAATCGAGCGTACGCTCTTTTCCGGAAATGCTGCTGAATCGAATCGCAGATGAAACGATCCCAAATGGGAATGAAAAGAAAATGCCTTCTTTTGCACAGGTCGGCAGCTTGAATACAGGCGTATATATACAAGAAACGAATCCGCTATTTAAACAAGGTGATATTAAACAAACAGATTTGAAAACAGATCTTGCCTTAGTACATGGCGAAATGCCCATTGATGAAGAGACAGGTGTGGCGGGTGCGTTGTTTTTTACTGTTCAAAATGGGAATGGCGATGTACGTTACACACGCAATGGAAACTTTACCTTGGACGGTCAAGGCTATTTAACAACGTCCGGTGGCTATTATGTGTTAGATGAGAATAACGAGCGGATTCAACTAGATAATGATCAGTTTACAGTATCTGATAATGGCGTTATTTTACAAGATGCTGCACAAGTTGCTCAAATTGGCATTGCTTATTCTAATGACCCTGCTGGGCAGCTTGTAAAAGAAGGCGATGGTCTTTTTAGTACCGATGCAGAACTTACGAATGCGTACGATGAGGACGACGTATTTTTTAAAGTCAAGCAAGGGTATATTGAAAACTCCAATGTAGATGCAGCGCAGACAATGACGGAAATGTTGTCTGTATATCGTTCTTTTGAAGCCAATCAAAAAGTGCTGCAAGCTTATGATCAAAGCTTAAATAAAACGGTGAATGAAGTGGGTAAAATTGGATAACCTCAAGAAATGAGCGTAAATGAAGGGGGATAGCGATGAATCGAACGATGATAGCAGCAAGCAATACGCTAGGCCAATTGCAAAAACAAATCGATGTTATTAGCAATAATATGGCCAATGTTGAGACAACTGGTTTTAAGCGAGGCGAAGCAAGCTTTACAGATTTACTTGTTCAGCAATTGAATAATCAACCGAATCAAGCAGCTGAAGTGGGCCGTTTAACACCGCTTCGGATTCGCCAAGGAAATGGAGCAAAGATTAGTCAAATTCAAAATGTCCAGTCTCAAGGTTCCCTAAAGACGACAAATCGGGATTTAGATGTAGCTTTCACAAAGGAAAACTTATACTTTATGATTGGTGTAGAAGAAGGGAACGTCATTCGTTTATCAAGAGACGGTGCGTTTTATCTATCGCCTAATGGAAATGAAGACATGCTTGTAACAGCAGACGGGCATAACGTGCTTGATGAAAACGGTAATGACATTGTCATTGAAGGTGACATTAAAGAAATCCAGATTTCTGATGAAGGCGTAGTAAAAGCAATTACAACAGATGGGGGGGAACAAACCTTCAATCTAGGTGTTGTATCGGTTCAAAAACCGCAATTCCTTGAAAAGCTAGGCGATAATTTATATGGGCTTCCGGATAACTATGATGGCTTAGGTGTAACGGCTGATGATGTATTGACTGAACTAACAGGCGCTTTACGCACAGATATTTCGATGAAACAAGGTGCGCTTGAATCATCTAATGTCGATCTTTCAAAGGAAATGACAGATTTAATCACAGCTCAAAGAATGTATCAATTCCAATCGCGTTCCATCACGATGGCAGATCAAATGTTAGGCTTAGTGAACTCGATTCGTTAAACATTTCATAAAGTGAAACTTCCATCAGTGGGGGTTTTTCTTTATCCTCACTGATGGTTAGTCACGTTCTACGGTCACTAAGATTTCAAGCTTCGCTTGCAATCAAGTGACCGTATGAACCTGATTGGTTCAACTATACTTTTGAAAACCACAAAGGTAAGTTTCACTGTATTTTACCAATCGGACCTTTGCTACGAAAGTGAGGCGACTGTTCAGCCCCGACAAGCATTTCATCTTATGACCTCGAGGGGCTAGGAGCCGCAGCTAGGTGAGGGCAGTTGTTCCCCACCTATTATCTTCCGTGTTCACTCTGAATCTTGAGGTGTGGGGCTTACTGCCCGTTAAGAGTGGGGTAAATGGGCCTAGTCTTGCCGAAGGTTGGGACTCGTACTGTTTATGAAAACGTGATAAAGTTAAAGCGAATCTCTAAAAAGGAGCCTACATGATATAAAATGGAGCAAAGAAGTTTAATAAAACAACAGTGGGAAGAAGAACCAAAACAGGAAGTAAGACAAAATGAGAAAATTAAAATTCGGCTGTTACCAATTTGGCTTCGGTTGTTGATTGTTGCTGCTTTAATCGTCCTTATGGTTATCATAGGGGCATTAATTGGGTATAGTGTCATTGGGAGCGGAAATGCAGTAGATGTATTTAGAATCTCAACGTGGACTCATATTGTTGACATCGTCAATGAAGGTGCATGATGCGGTTGTTTTTAAATAAAGGAGGTATAATCTAATGTTAGATATTACGCAAATTAAAGAAATTATTCCACATCGCTATCCTTTTTTATTAGTGGATCGAATCATTGAAATCGAAGAGGGAAAACGAGCGGTTGGATTGAAAAACGTAACAGCGAATGAAGAGTTTTTTAATGGTCATTTTCCAGATTACCCAGTAATGCCGGGGGTATTAATTGTCGAGGCATTGGCTCAAGTGGGTGCTGTTGCGGTGTTAAAGCAAGAGGAACATAAAGGACGCTTAGCTTTTTTTGCGGGCATTGATAATTGCCGTTTCAAACGCCAAGTGAAGCCAGGGGACCAACTTCGCCTAGAAGTGGAAATTTTACGTTTAAGAGGATCTGTTGGTAAAGGAAAAGCAGTAGCAACGGTTGATGGTGAAGTAGCCTGTGAAACCGAGATTATGTTTGCTTTTAGTGATAAGGAATAAGGTGAGAGAGGGGATGAGATGAACATCTCCTCTCTTTTTTTTTTTGAAAAACACGCAAGTAAATGTCGAATTCGGGCAACATATTTACTGTCGAGGGAAGAAGGGAGGTTACGCATAATGAAAAAACGACTATTAGCACTACTTGGTGGCTCATTCCTATCAGCGATGTTTTTAGTTGGTTGCGGGACAAATGACGATAATGATCCAGCACCAGAAAATGATAACAACATCATGGATGAAGATAACAACGATGTGAATGAACCGAATGTAAATGAGGATGTAAATGATAACAACGTAAATGATGATGTAAATAACGATGCAAATGATGTAGGAGAAGATGTTAAACAAGGCGCGGATGACGTAGAAGATGCCTTAGATCCAAACGATAATGATGACACATTAACAGATCAAGACGACAATGACAACAAATAACAATGGCTAAGAAAAGACTGTTTCTTACGGGAAACAGTCTTTTTCCTTTTGGTTAATGGTTGAATCGAACTATTTTTTAGAGCCAATGTCCCACTTATTCTAGGTGTGGGATAACAGAGAAATGGAGTTATTTATGAGTGGCAAGCTTAGGTCTAGAGCGGATCTTTTCTTTGAATTCTTTGATGAGTAAATCACCGGTGAAGCCTTTGTGGACTAAATCTTCAAGAAGTAGTTCTGCATATTTGCTGCGTGTATTTTGAAGGTGGCCAACGAAAAGAAGACTAACGTGACCGTCGATAAGTTTATGCGTTTTTAAAACCGTTTTAAACATGGCCGGGTCGTTTTCTTTTTTCGTAATCACTGCTTGGATAAGCGCATTTTCATGTTCACGTGGTAGGGAATGTTTTAATTCGTCATAATGTTCAGGGGGGACGATTGCTTCAAGAAGCCATGTATTTGCACGATCTTCTTTATTAATAATGAGCCCATCGACTAGATGAATATCAATAAGCTGCAGTTTTTCATTCACAATTTGTAATGAAATAAGTTTAAATGACTTCATATGCTTCCTCCTACTTCTTAATTTCGTAAAAAAATGTAAATATTCCAATTTATTATAACATACTCAAAAATAACGAAGGAATAGAAAGAATGCGACACGTTTGTCTAAAATATGAAAAAAGGAAAAATTTTTAAAAAAAATAACAAAATGGCATATTTCCTCCACTTTCACTATAAATATAGCCTAAAAATAGCAGTTTCAAACGAGAAAATGCCATTTTAGCACGAAAATGGGTGAAAAAAATGAGATTTTGTCGATTTGGTAATTTGAGCAAGCTTCAGTATGATAAGAGCATCTTAACAAGAAAGGAGCTGAGATGTTGATTAACCAAGTAACCCTGGTTGGACGCTTGACGAAAGATCCTGAGTTGCGGTACACAG
Organism: Bacillus sp. JJ634; assembly: GCF_036962285.1. Lineage (NCBI taxonomy): Bacteria > Bacillati > Bacillota > Bacilli > Caryophanales > Bacillaceae > Bacillus > Bacillus sp. JJ634. The sequence continues at coordinate 9,088 of NZ_JBALMU010000001.1, read as the reverse complement.
CAGATGGAAAGGCTGTTTCGAATGTAACGATTGCAGTGAATCGCCCCTTTCGAAATCAAGCTGGTGAATACGATGCTGATTTTGTGCAATGCACGCTATGGAGGAAAACGGCTGAAAATACGGCCCAATATTGTCGGCGCGGCTCAATGATTGGGATTACTGGAAGAATCCAGACACGTCGTTATGAGAATCAAGAGGGTAAGCAAGTATATGTAACAGAAGTAGTGGCCGAAATGGTTCAGTTTGTTGGACCGAGGAAGTTAGACGTTCCAAAGCAAGCATATGAGTCTATTGGCTTGTAGTGTGTAGGAGGTGAGATATATTTGAAAGGAAATCATTCATTTCACTCATTTCAAGACGTCGAACGAACAGAGAAGCTGATTGAAAACTTGATTCGATTCATTGCGAATACTCAAGTGAAAACAGTCACGAACCAAGCAGCGTTAGCCAATTTTGAGCGGAAGCTACAGCTCGTCGAAGCACGTTGCGAAGCTTTGGAACAAAGGTTAACAGAACTCCAAAACTAGAAAGTAGAATTCAGCGCTGAGCAACATACATCTTAGTTCCCTCCGAACTTTGAATCACGGCATGGTGATTCACCACGTAAGACCGACCCCGAACGTTCCTTCTATTGAATCAATTATAATTGATTCCCCTCATTTTTGAATGGCTGCTTCTGCAGTCATTTTTTTTATCATTGGCTCTGCTATGGGATGTTGTTTTCCAAGCAGCATTATGGTGAAGGATCGACGGAAGAGAAAAAAGTCTATGTGTTATACTCTAATAAAAGAGCGTGGAGTGAATTGAAATGGAGGAAATCTTAAAACAAATTCTAAGTGAGATTAAAGATGTAAAAGAAGATGTAACGGATTTAAAGGAAGACGTAACAGGTTTAAAAAAGGATGTAGTCGGTTTAAAGGAAGACGTAACAGGTTTAAAAAAGGATGTAGTCGGTTTAAAAGAAGACGTAACGGGTTTAAAAAAGGGTGTAGTAGATTTAAAAGAAGATGTAACCGATTTAAAGAAGGATGTAGTAGGCTTAAAAGAAGGTGTAACGAATTTAACAGAAGGCCAAGGACGAATTGAAACAAAAGTTGATAATCTTTCCTCCGAGCTCAGTAGCAATTTCAAATATACGAACGAGAAGTTAGATGAACATCGTAAAGTCTTTGGAGTTGTTTCTAATGAGATGAAAGGTATGAAAGTAGATATTGACTATCTAAGTTCAAAGACAGGTAAGCACGATACGGAGCTTAATAATATCATGAACAGACTTAAAGGTTAGAGTTCATTGAAATGTCTTTGGATTTTTTTATGGGGCTGTCCCAAAAGTCATGAAAAATGGCTTTCGGGGTAGCCTCTTCGTTTAGTTGAAGGACAAAATGGGGGAACTAGGCCAGGGAAATGTCCATCATAAGGGTGATGAAGGACTTTTTCCATCAACTAGACCCGGCAAACGGCCCTCATAAGGGTGATGAAGGACTTTTTCCAACAACTAGACTCGGCAAATGTCCTTCATAAGAGTGATGAAGGACTTTTTCCAGCAATTAGACCCGGCAAATGTCCTTCATAAGAGTCATGAAGAACTTTTTCCAGTAACTAGACCCAGCAAAGGGCCTTCATAAGAGTGATGAAGGACTTTTCCTAGTAACTGAATCAGACAAATGGCTTTCATCAGATCCAATGAAGGACAAAATGGAGGAACTAGGACAGGGGGAATGTCCGCCATCAGAGCTTTGAAGAACAAAATCCAGGAAGAAGGAGCTTTCCAAAAAGTCAGTTACCCTGACTTTTTGGCGCTCCTTTTTATTTGTTCCTTTTTGTTTAAAGTTCATTGGAATACAATTTTTGGAGAAATGAAAGCCGCGGCCCTTAGATGTGAAGAGAAAACGCAATCTATGCTTGACACAAGGCTGAGGCCGAAAGCATGTTCAGTCGCATCAAGGGTAATCGGTCGTTCCGCAGATTTTCTTTGCGGGGTCTCGACAAAGTACAGATCACGTTGGGTATTAGCCCATAACAGACCGAAAGTAGCAGGTGGATGCCTGCTACTTTCAGAAAAAAATACAGGTAGAGAAAAACGAGTCACTTTCTCCACCTGCTTTATTATTTTGTGGCTGTTATTCGGTATTCTCTCAATGCAACGCCACTAGTTCTTTAATTTCCTCTGTTGAAAGCTCGGTAATCCAATTATCGCCACTAATAATTTCGTCGTTTAAGGCTTGTTTCTTATCGAGCATTTCATCGATTTTCTCTTCTAATGTGCCGGTACAGATGAGCTTATGGACATGGACGAAACGTTTTTGACCGATACGATAGGCGCGGTCAGTCGCTTGGTTCTCTACAGCAGGGTTCCACCAGCGATCGTAATGAATCACGTGATTCGCGGCTGTTAAGTTAAGTCCTGTTCCACCTGCTTTTAAGGACAAAATAAAAATCGGGAACTTGCCTTCTTGGAAATTCGCAATCATCTCATCGCGTTGCTTCTTGTTGGCGCTGCCGTTTAAAAACGGTACATCAATCCCATAGCGTTTTTCTAGTAATTCCTTCATCATATTGCCCATGCCAATATATTGCGTAAAGATTAGACAGCTTTCATCCTGTTCTCGCACTGCATCGACGAGCTCTGTTAACTTCTCGAGCTTACCTGAACGCTGACTCGTTTGAAGACTATCATCCTCTTCCTTAAGATACAGGGCTGGATGATTACATAGCTGCTTAAGCTTGTTCAGCATTTGTAAAATGACCCCTTTGCGTTCGAAGGCGGAGAGCTGTTCAAGGTTAGAGAACGTATCTTGAATAAGCTGCTCGTAAAGGGAAGCCTGCTCGGTCGTAAGCGGTACGAATTCCTTTTGCTCTTGCTTATCCGGTAAGTTCAAGGCTACATCGTGATCACGTTTTGTGCGTCGTAACAAGAACGGTTGAATGAGACGCTGCAACTCTTTAATTTTGTCTTTTTGCTCTTCACGTTCAATGGTGGCGACATATTTTTCTTGGAACTGTCCAAGAGAGCCAAGATAGCCTTTGTTAATAAAATCAAAAATCGCCCACAATTCGCTTAAACGGTTTTCCATCGGTGTTCCCGTTAAAGCAACGTGATGCTGTCCTTGCAGCTTACGAACAGCTCGCGATTGCTTTGTCTGTGCATTTTTAATATTTTGTGCTTCATCTAGAATAATGCTGCTCCAATGAACGCTTGCAAGCTCTTCCTCGTCTTGATGCGTTAACCCGTAAGACGTTAACACAACATCATAATCTGCGATTTTCGCCGCAAAGTCTTCTCCCTTTGTACGGTTCGCCCCGTAATGAAGATGAACATGCAGGCTTGGGGCAAACTTTTCAAGTTCACGCTGCCAGTTGCCAAGTACGGAAGTAGGGCAAACAATGAGTGCAGTCTTTACAGGCTTTGCTTCTGTCTCTACCATTTCTGTTACCTGAGAAGTCTCTTTCACATGAAGCAAGTAAGTAATCATTTGCACCGTTTTTCCGAGTCCCATATCATCAGCTAAACAAGCGCCAAATCCATGCTCACGAAGGAATAACAGCCAGCTCATCCCAAGCTTCTGATAGGGGCGTAAATCCCCGTGTAATGTCTTCGGCACAGGCAGCAAGGGAATATTCTTCGTTTCACGTAAATGACTCACCATTTTGCGAAGCTCTTGGTTCAGTTCGAACTGAATTCGCAGCAAGTCATCTTGTTCGTCGTCCTCTTCTCCCGCACCCTCTTGCAATAATTCCTGCTGCAAGAGGTCGGACAGTTGAAGCCCTTTTTCATTTGCCGTTTCCATCAGCTCTTGGATTTGCTTAATAAAAGCAGGATCGAGCTTTACCCATTGTCCGCGAATGTAAATAAGTCGTCTTTTTTCATTTACAAGGGCTTCAAATTCTGATTCTGTTAAATCCTCTCCATTAAGGGAAAAACGCCAATCAAAGTCCATTAGCGCTTTTAGACCAACATAGGACGGCCCGCGATTTTGCTGGCTTTTTACTTTGGCCTTCACTTTAAGGGACGATTCTTTGAGCGTTAACCACCATGAAGGGAGTAAAATTTCCGCTCCGAGAAACAGTAATTTTTCACTCGCATCAGTGAGGAATTCCCATGCTTCGAGTTCAGATAGCTCTTGCTTAAACTGCCCATTTTCAGTCAGCCAAGGGACAATCTTGGACCAGCGGGCAATCACTTTATCAATGGCTTCACGATATTTACTCCAGCCGCGCGGCAGCCGTTTTTTTGTATATACTTCCGTAATGTCGGCGTCTTTTTTCGAACGAAGGATAACGTCAAGTGTCCACGCTCCTTCTCCGCCTGGAGGCTCGCTTAAACGAAGCCCAATCGTAAAGGGCTTCTCGTCCGTTGCTAGGCCGAGCCATTCTGCCCAGCTTTCTTGGTCAAAGAATGTTTGCAGTTCCTCTGGAGATAGCTGAGTGGCTTGTAAGGCTGTCATCGCTTCGCTCCATTTATGAGAAATGGGAGAGTATTTCTCCAAGTATAGATTTGCAGCTCCGTTATACCACTTCTCGATAAATGAGCGATTTGTCTCGGCTGTCAGTGTTTGCAAGTCAGGGGAAATCGTCTCTTCCCAAAAGGAAGGAACAAATTCTTCTTCCACCTCATCAGGGAGCTTCCAGGCTAATTCACTTGCTTGCAGACTTGCGAAATCAGGAATAGGCAGGCCTGCTTCAATCGCTTCGTGCAATACAGGTGCTGCAGATAAACAAAGAGAAGAAGCTTCTGACCATTCCCAATCAATGAAAGAATTAAAGCTTTCTCGGGCGAAGAAGTTCAACAGTCCCCATGCATCCAGTGTATAGACAGGCTTGCCTTCCCACATATCAGTCGTAACCTGTGTCCCATAGAAGCTCGCGTCATCCCAAGTAAACAACAATCTGCGGATATGGATTGTATCGAGAAATCGCTCCTCCTCATTGATGACAGCTAGACGATACAAGTCGTGGTCAAGCGGTGCCACTTTAATTTTTAACTTTCCTAGATTAACCATCGATTAGCTTACCCCTTTTTAATTCTTCTTGAAAAGCACGCAGCCGTTTTGTGGAGCTAGTGACATAGTTCATATAGCGTTCAAATGTCTCTTCCTGCTTCAACTTTTTATAAATTGTGCGCATTTTCTTTAAGTAGCGGACCGCTTGCTTATACGCTGTGCGATTTTTTAACGACACTTTCTCTTGAACAGCATGATAATACAGCGGCAAAATTAAGGCTGGTTCTTCAGATGTCACTTCTTTAATGAGCTCGGTACTAATTAAATCAATGCTAATGTCAGAATAAATATGCATCTCGACCCATTTCTTATACTGCTTCTGCTCGAATAAAAAGTTCGCATAATTCCAATAACTATGCGGCAATGTGACCCGGTAAAATTTCTCTAGCAGATCGAGCCGCTTTGACTTATAGCACCATTGGCTGATTGGCCGCGTAAACGTCCGCACGAAATCAACGCGCTCATAATAATCGTCGAGATTTGCTAAAAACATTCGGACATGTGTAATCGCGAATTCAATAAATGGGAGCGGACGCATCTGTTGAAGAGATTGAAGCCAGTAGAATAGATAAGGACAAGCAGCGGCATTTAATTCTTGCAGCCATGCTGCTGCCTGGTCATCATCGTTCTCCAGCACCGACAAATGAATAGCGGCAATCGTATACGTATTCCGTTCCTCTGTATCTCGTTCTAGCTGATTTAACTCTTGTGTAACACGCTCGAGTTCTTCCTTTCGCCATGTGCTATTGGAAAAAAGAAAGGACCAAATTTCGCGATATAAATCAATCCGTTCATAGGTCAGCAATGGATGACTGTCAAGCAGCGTCACGACATCTGCTTTTAAACCTTCAATAAACGGATCAAAAGCAAACGGACGGGCTTGGCGACTAAGCGGTTGCACCATCTCGTATAATTCCTCTGTTAAATCCGTAGCAAACGTATAGAAGGTGCGAACGACTTGCGTATTTCTACTATAGGAATTCAATAATGGCAGTGTATGTAAAAACGTACAAAAGAGCGTCGTAAAGTGATACAGCATTTTCCATTCGCTTTCAATTGGCGCCTTCGCTTTTAATTCCTGTAAATATTGTTGAATATGACCGTCTAGCAGGTAGGCAGGTGCATGAAGTTCGCTTTCGACCTTCTCATGAAAGGTGTGTGCAACAAACTCTTTATAAGCAAAATAGTCTTTCGCAAGCCCGCTAGCCTCTTGAGCTTTCTTTGCGAACACTTCACTAGCCTTTTGAATCGGTAAGGGACTTGGCTTCTTGCTCTGTTGCCATTCTTCGATCCATTCTGTGACGCTCGCTAGTTCACTATAGTGGGAAAAGAAAAGCGCGAGCTGATGCCGGCAGATGAAGTTCGCTCCGCACGTACAGCGTCCGTTTTGTGGAAAGAGGAGCTCCAATTTTACTTGATGACGCTCTACATCATAGACTTCAGCTTGAATCCACTCATCTCCCTGAGACGAGGTTTCAACAACATTTTTTGTGTATAACGTAAGCCCTTCTCCAACGACAGCTGCATCATGCGCAGAATCGGGATTCAACAGTTTCTTCACTTGCTCGGCTGTATACTGTAACAATTGGCTTTCCATGAGTTTCTCCACATCGCTCTCTTACTTATTTAATATCGGCTAAATACCTATTATTCAAACTTTGTAATTTCAATCATCCTTTTATTATACCTTAATATAGGGAAGGATTTGAAGTAGTGCAGACGTTCTCTCCTTCTTGAAGGGTGATTCATGCGGAAACGTCAAGGAATCCCGCCAATTATGAGGAAAATCCCGCTAAATTTGCTCATAATCCCGCCAGCTTGTAGAAATTTGCCGAAATCAGTCACTCTATCACGCAACTTTTGTCCCATTTTTGTTAAAATAATAGGGAGTAATGTTAAGAGGGGGAAGTTATGAAAAAGAGACCTTTTATCACCAGCATGATACTAACTAGTTTATTGCTGCTAACAGGTTGTACAGACGAACCGAAACCAGAAGATCGTTTCGCCGATTATACAAAATTATGGAACAAACAGAATTTCGAGGGTATGTACGACTATTTGTCAGCGGATGCAAAGAAAGAGATTAGTGAAGAACAGTTTAGCGAACGCTATGAGAAGATTTACAAAGGCATTGAAATGGAAGATCTTAAAGTAGAATATAAGCTTCCAGAAGAGCTGCCAAAGCATAAAGATGAAGAAGTAGAAGTAACGTATTCCGTTTCGATGGAGACAGTCGCGGGTCCAGTGGAATTTAAAAATGAAGCGACACTTGTAAAAGAAGGAAAAGATGAGAAAGAGAATTGGTATATTGAGTGGGGTCCGAACTACATCTTCCCAGAGCTTGAGGAGGACGAAAAAGTATCCGTTGAAACATACCCGGCTGTTCGCGGTGAAATCGTCGACCGTTATGAGCGTGGTCTTGCAATCAATGGAACCGTGGCTCAAGTTGGAATTGTTCCAGAGAAGATGGGGGAAGAAGGCGCTGTTATCTCACAAGTTGCTAAGTTATTAAACATGTCAGTAGAAGAAATTGAAGCAGAACTGAACCAATCTTGGGTGCAGCCAAGCTATTTTGTTCCAATTAAGAAACTGCCGCAAAATGACGCAAAGATTGCTAAGCTTATTAGTATACCTGGCGTATCGGTAACGGAAGTAACAGAACGTGTTTATCCATATGGTGCAGCTACCGCTCATTTAATTGGCTATGTTGGTGAAGCATCAGCGGAGGATTTAGAAAAGTTAAAAGGAAAAGGCTATACAGCTAATGATGTTATCGGCAAGCGCGGCTTAGAGCAGCTGCTAGAAGAAAGACTTCGAGGCGAAGCTGGCGCCAAAATTTATATCAAAGCCGATAATGGTACAGAAAAAGTAATTGCAGAGCGTAAAGGAAAAGAAGGAGAATTCATTGCGCTCACGATTGATGCAGAACTGCAACAAGATATTTATAAGCAATATAACAATGAAGCGGGTACAGCCGCAGCTATGAATCCAAAGACAGGGGAAACGTTGGCTCTTGTTTCGAGTCCATCATTTGATCCGAATCAATATGTGCTTGGCATGAGCAGTGCCCAGCAAAAGGCGCTTGAAGAAAACAAAGACAAGCCATTGCTCAATCGTTTTAGTGCAACCTATGCACCAGGATCAACGATTAAAGCATTAACAGCCTCTGTTGCTTTGAAAAACGGCGTCAATCCAAATAAAGCGCTCAGTATTCAAGGGCTCACATGGAAAAAATCAAATTGGAAAGATCACTCGATTACACGCGTAGCGAATCCGGGCATTCCGATTGATATGAAAAATGCGCTTATTTATTCTGATAACATCTATTTTGCGCGTCAAGCACTAGACCTTGGGAAGGATAAATTTACGAGCGGACTGAAAGACTTTGGTTTTGAAGATACACTGCCGCTTGAATATCCGATTAAAGCATCGAGTATTGGAGATATAAGCAGCGAAGGCCGTCTGGCTGACAGCGGCTACGGCCAAGGACAAGTGCAAATGAGTGCGATTCATTTAGCGGCAACCTATACGGCTTTTTTAAATGAAGGAAACGTAATCGCCCCTACACTTATCCAGAAAGACAAAATGGAACCAACTATTTGGAAGAAAAACGTCATTACCGCTAAGCAGGCGAAGCAGCTAACAGGCATGCTCAAGCAAGTTGTCACGCATCCGAAAGGAAGTGCTCACAGCCTTAATGACCTTAAACTCGACATTGCAGGCAAAACGGGTACGGCTGAAATCAAAGCATCTAAAAACTCAACCGGAACCGAAAATGGCTGGCTCGTCGCCATGGACACAAAAAGTTCATCTTTACTCATGGCTTGGATGATGGAGGATGTCAAAGGCCGAGGTGGAAGCCACTTTGTTGTTGATCGAATGAAGCCTGTTTTGAAAAAGTATATGCCTTAAATAAAAAAAGTGCCAGTTTACCTGGTGCTTTTTTATTATTTTTATATATTTTAAAACTAGTTGATGAGACAAAGTATACATAATATATCCTTAATATAACTTTTTTGAATATAATAAATTGTTAATAAAAGGTAAAATAAAGAGCTGTTTATCTATGAAAGTAATAAATATATATG